>RFGE01000193.1 GCA_003696105.1 Deltaproteobacteria bacterium
CCGTGGCTCGGCGTCGCCATGCCGTGGTGGCTGTACTGGCTCGTGATCGCGACCATCGCGGCGCTGGCGCTGCGCAAGCCGTTCAGCGTCGAGATCTAACCCAGCGGGGCCGCGCTCACGCGGCACGCGGCGCGGAAGCGGCAGGCCGGCGGCGGCACGGCGCGCGCGGACGCGCGCGCGCGGCGCGCGGTCACGGCAGCGGCAGGCCGGCGGCGGCACAGCGCGCGCGGACGCGGCGGCGCGCGCGCGGCGGCACTTTCGCGAGCCACGCCTGCGCGTTGCCGAGGTCGCGCTCGGCGCAGTACGCGGCGGTGATGAGGGCGGCGGCGGCGGCGCGCAGGCGGCGGGCGTTGCCCGTCCGCAGGGCGCGTTTTGCCAGGCGGATGGCCTCGCGGGCGTCGCCGGCGCGCAGCGCGCGCTCGGCCGGCGCGAGGGCGGGCGGCACGGCGGCGGCCCTCGACGCGGGCTTGCCGTCGTCGCGGTCCGCGTGCGGCGCGATGCGGTCGGGGGCGTCGTCCGCTGGCCGGCGGCCCCCGGAGGAGGAGGACTCGGCGCGACGCGGACGCGGCGGCGCGTCGGGGTGGGCGAGTTCCGCGTCGGCCGAGTCCGCCACGTCGGCCTCGACCGGCTTCACCGCCGGCTCGGCGGCGCGGTCCGCGAGGATTTCGCCGGTCGGGTTCGCGGCGACGCGCCCGGCGCCGACGGAAGCAGGACCCGGCGCCCCGCCCGCCGCGCCCGCGCCGGTCGAGCCTTCGGCGACGGCCGTGGCGGGCGCCCGCGCGAGGTCGCGGTCGGGCGTCGCGGACTCGGTGGCCGGCGGCGGTGCGACCGGAGGCGGCGGCGGCTCGCCCATCGCCACGGTTCGCGGCGCGACCCGGTCGCGTCCGACGAGGCCCACCGCCGCCACCGCGCCGGCGGCGGCGACCAGTACCACCACGGCGACCCACCCGCGCCCGCGCCCCGCCGGCTGCGCGCGGCCGACCGCGGCGCGCACCGCGTCGGCCACCTCGTCGGCCGTCCCCGTGATCACCGTCTGGGCGAACGCGGCCTCCGATGCGACGGACGGGCGATCGCGGCCCGTGTCGCCGGAGACGAGATCGGCCGGCGACGGCATGGGCAGGTCGCCGGTCGCCGCCGGCGCGTGGTTGCCGGACGCCACCGTCGCCGCCAGCGCGGCCGCGGCTCCGCCGGCGGCGGGATCGGCCGTCGCGGCATCCGGCGGCGCCGTCGCGGCGCCGTCTCCGGCCGCCGATCCGGCGCCGCGCAACGTCGCCAGCGGCCGCCCGGTCAGCGCCTCGACGAACGCGCCGACGGTCGGGAAACGATCGTCGCGGCTCTTGTTCAGGGCGCGCTCGACGGCGGCGATGGCCGCTGCCGGCACGTGCGGCGCGCGTTCGGCCAGCGGCGGCGGTTGCTCGTACACCACCTTGAACACGACTTCGGGCACGGTCTGGCCGGCAAACGCGGGTTGCCCGCACAACATCTCGTACACGATCGCACCGAGAGCGAAGATGTCGGTCGCTGGGCCGACCTGGTCGTGCGCGCCGGTGGCTTGCTCGGGCGCCATGTACTGCGGCGTGCCCAGCAGGGTCGATTCCTGAGTCTTGATCGTCTGCGAGCCGCGGATCTTGGAGATGCCGAAGTCGAGGATCTTGACCTGGGTCGCGACGTCGCCGCCGAGTTCGGTCGGACACAGGAAGATGTTCTGCGGCTTCAGGTCGCGATGGACGACTCCCTGTCGGTGCGCCGCGGCCAACCCCGCGCCGATCTGCCGCGCGATCGCGAGCGCCTCGTCGACCGGCAGCGGACCGCGCGCGAGCCGCTGATCGAGGCTCTCGCCGGCGAGTAGCTCGAGCACCAGGTAGGGCGCGCCGTCCGGCAGGGTGTTGAAGTCGATGACCTGCACGATGTTGGGGTGGCCGAGCCGGCTGGCGATCTCGGCTTCCCGCCGAAATCGCGCCAGCGACTCGGCGTCGGAGCCGACGTCCGCCAGCAGCACCTTGATCGCGACCTGTTTGCCGGGCAGCCGCAGGTGGTTGGCGGCCCACACGGCGCCCATGCCGCCGCGGCCGATGCAGCGCGTGATCTCGTACGTGTCCGCGACGACGGTGCCGACATCCACGGCGCGCGCGCTGTCCGGGTGGGATGCCATCCCGTCGGGCAGTATACTGGAGGAATGTCGAGCCAGCGGGGGGAAACCAGGCGCGCGACGGCGGGCGGCGGGCGCCGGGCGCCGGTGCCGGCGGCGGCGCCTGGGAGGCGGTTGCGTATCGGCGCGCGAGCGAGGTTGCGAGCTGCGAGGCGAGGTTCGGCGCACGCCCGCAGCGCACGAGGGCGCGAATGAACATACGGTACCGAAGGGCGCGAGGGCGTACGCCGAAGATCGCCCGCAGATCGCGACCGCAGCCAGCGGCGATGCGCAACAGACTCCTGGCGGCGGCCGCGTGGGCGACGGCGTTGGCGTCCGCTTCCGTGGCGCGGGCCGGTCCCGGCGCGCGGGTTGCCCGGCCGGACGCGCCGGTGTCGATCGCCGACGTCAAGGACAAGCTCGTCGTGCTCGCGACGGACGCGGGCCACTACGTGGTCATCGAACCGTTCGCGCTCGGCAGCGAGCACTTCTACTTCGGCGACGGCAAACGGTTGTATCGGCAGCGAACGTTCGGCGGCGGCCGCGACGGCGACAAACAGTTTTCGCGGCGGTTCTGGTCGCCGCGGGTCGACCACGTCGCCGAGATCGGATTTCGCGACGGCGCCTGGTACGTGCAGTGCGCCGACCGCAAGACGCCGCTGGCCGTCGCGCCGGAGCCGGAGGCGGCGCGGGTGCTGGACAAGGCCACGTTCTACGGCCCGCTGTGGCGGCGGCAGGCGTACCACCTGTCGCGCGACGACCGCGGCCGGTACTACTACGTCGACCGGCTGCGCGACGAGTACGGCGGCAAGGGCTTCCGGCTGTTCGTCGGATTCAAGGGACGGATGAAGCTCACCAAGCTGGTCAACGTCGTGTCCGACAGTGAAGGCGACATCTTCGCGACCCGGCGCGGCGATCTGCGGCTGGTGATGGGGCGCGACCGCAAGAACGCGACGTGGCATCGCGGCAAGAAGAAAGTGCCGCTCACGACCGTGCCGCTGGTCGAGAACCTCGTTCTGATCTACGACGAACTCGGCGTGTACGACGGCCAGGTGCTCGGCACCCCGTGCGACTACTATTGACGGGGGCGCGCCGCGCGCGGCCTGCATCAACCGCGGGTCGCGAGCACGTGGGCGACGCAACCGGTGAGCTTCTTGCCGGTCGGGATGTGGAGGAACTCGTTGGGCCCGTGCGCGTTCGAGTGCGGCCCGAGCACGCCGGTGATGAGAAACTGGGCGTCGGGGAACCGCGCGCCGAGCATTCCCATGAACGGGATCGAGCCTCCCTCGCCCATGTACACGCAGCCGGCGCCGAAGTAGGCGCGCGACGCCTCGTCGAGCGCGCGTTCGAGCCACGGCGCGACCGGCGGCGCGTCCCACCCGGACGCGGCCTCGGCCCGCGTGACCTCGACCCGGGCGCCGTACGGCGGGTCCGCCGTGAGCAGCGCGCGCACCCGGTCGAGTGCCGCCTGCGCGTCCGTCGTGGGCGGTAGCCGCAGGCTCAGCTTCAGCGAGGTAAACGGCCGCATCACGTTGCCGGCGTCGTCCAGCGGCGGCAACCCCGCGGCGCCGGTGATCGCGAGCGCCGGCCGCCACGTGCGCGCCAGCACCAGCTCGGCGAGGTCGCCGGTGACCGGCCGCGCGCCGTCCTGCCACGGGAACTTGTCGTAGACGGCGGTGCCGAGCACCTCGGCGACCTGGGCGGCCTGGGCGCGTCGCTGCGCCGGTATATCCGCGTGCAGCTCGGGCGGCACGATGCGGCCGGTCGCCTCGTCCTCGAGCCGGCTCAGCAGCGCGCGCAGCACGCGAAAGCTCGACGGGACGATGCCGCTGGCGTCTCCCGAGTGGACGCCTTCTTTGAGCAGTGACACCGTCACGTCCATCGTCGCGATGCCGCGCAGCGACGTCGTGCACCAAAGCTGGTCGTAGTTGCCGCAGCCCGAGTCCAGGCACACGACCAGGCTGGGCGTACCGATCCGGGACGCGAGGTGGTCGATGTAGGCGGGCAGGTCGTAGCTGCCGCTCTCCTCGCACGCCTCGATGAGCACGACGCAGCGCGGGTGCGGCGCGTTCTGATCGCGCAACGCGTTGATCGCGGCGATCGATGCGAACGCCGCGTAACCGTCGTCGGCGCCGCCGCGGCCGTACAACCGGTCGCCGCGCACCACCGGCGTCCACGGCCCGAGGCCCTCGGCCCAGCCGGTCATCTCGGGCTGCTTGTCGAGGTGGCCGTACAGCAGCACGGTGTCGCCGCTGCCGCCGGTGGCCGGGACGTCCATCCAGATGACCGGCGTGCGATCGCCCAGGCGCACGACCTCGAGCGTCATGTCGGCCGGCCCGTGTTCGCGGCACCAGCCGGCGACGAGGTCGACGGCGCGGTCCATGTGGCCGTGCGCGCGCCAATCCGGGTCGAACATCGGCGATTTGTTCGGGATGCGGATGTAGTCGACCAGCGCCGGGACGATGTGGTCGTCCCACGCGCGGTCGACGAACGCGCGCGCGCGGTCGCGGTCGAGCATCAGTGGCCTCCCCCGACCAGCGGCTGCACGTTCAGGATGGTCAGCACCGCGTTGACGACGCCGCCGAGCCCCTCGCCGGCGATCAGGCCGCACGCGACCGCAAACACGAACCGCTTGTACTGCTCCGGCTTCATCCGCGCCCAGCCGACCGCCACCATCGCGCCGAGGAACATGCAGATCGAGTAGTACGCGTGGACGATGAACGCGATGCCGAACGCCAGGCCGCTCGGCAGGTAGGGAGCGGTTCGCGGCGCGATCTTGCGGATGACCGGGATGATCGCGCCGAATGCGAGTCCGATCACCATCGCGGTGACCGCGTGCGGCGGCAACGCGTCCAGCCCGCGGGTCATCACCATCGACACGGCTGCCCACGCGTGCGCCGCGGGGGCGACCAGCTTCGAGTCGTCTGCGCCGATGTCGTAGGCCGCGTCGAACACGTAGAACATCGGCACGGCGACGAGGGCCCCCATCAGGATGCCCCACAGCTGCGCCTTGAACTGCTTGCGCGGTGACGCGCCGAGCATGTAGCCGGTCTTGAGGTCCTGCATCATGTCGCCGGCCTGCGATGCGCCGGCGCCGGCGATGCCGGCGGTCATCAGGTTGGCCGCGGGCGCGTCGGACATCACGCCGAACACCATCTGCGTCACTTTGCCGATGCCGCCGATCGGGTTGATGTCGGTCTCGCCGGTCGACCGGACGGCGACGTTGGCCAGCACCGCCGACAGCGCGATCGCCAGCGCGGACAGATACGCCGGGATGTCGAACACGAAGTGCGCCATCGCGATCGTGGCCACCGATGCGAGCGCCAGGCCGGTGGTCCACCAGCGGTTCGGGATCGCTTCGGGATCGACCTCGGCGTCGCCGCCGGACGCCGCCCTCGCGACGGCCGGCCGCTTGAGCGCGCGGACGAACGTCCGCCACGACAGCGCCAGCGACATGAGCGCGTCGCCGACCATGATCGCGACGCCCGGCCACAGGATCCAGCCGCGCACGCCCCACGCGTCGGTCGCACCGTCGTGGATCGTCGTCGGCGACGGGGCCAGCGCCCAGCCGTTGGACTTCGCCCAGTGGCCGAGGAGGCCCCAGCCGACGATGGCGCCGGCGAGCAGCGACCCGGTGACGCGCGGGCCGATCAGGAAGCCGGCGCCGAACAGCATCGGGCCGAGGTACAGGCTGAACGTCCACGCCGCCGCGGTCGCGAGCACCGCGCTGCCGAGCCACTCGTGCAGCGGCGGCGCGTTGAGCGGCGGGATGAAGTGCGTCCCGATCGTGAACGCGAACGCGCCGACGCCGAACCACAGCAACACGCGCGCCTTGGCGACCGCCTCGCCGGCCGTGGCGAACATCGCCATGATCGTGTTGGCCACGGCGGTCCCGGTCGGGAACTTGAGCTTCTCGGTCACGACGTACTGGCGGCGCAGCGGCACCGCGAACATCACGCCGAGGTAGGCGATCGCCAGCGCCCACACCGCCAGCTCCCAGTAGGCCGGCAGCGGGTGGCCGGCGATCTTGAGCGCCGGGATCGCGGCGACCAGGCCGGCGGCGGACGCCATCGTGCCGGCGCCGGATCCGGCCGTCTGCGCGATGTTGCACTCGAGCACGGTGAACGGGTCGCGCGGGCGAACGGTTTGAAACAGCGCGAACGCCAGGATCGCGGCCATGAGCGACCCGCCGACGGTCCAGCCGATGGTCAGGCCGAGGTAGATGTTGCCGGCGACCACGATCCAGCCGAGCACGCAGCCGGTCGCTACCGCGCGAAACGTGAGCTGCAGCTCGCCGGGCTGCGGCGTGTACAGGATGTCGCTGTCGGCGGCGTCGGTTGCGCCGCTGTCCGGCGCCGGGGGGCTGGCGTCCGGGGTCGCGTCGTTCGTCGTCGTCATGAACTCCCCTCGCGATGTCGGAAACCGCGCCCTTGTACCGCAGGACTTGCGCTCCCGGGTAGGGCTTGTCACATGTAATAGTCGGAGTCGCGGAGATGCGGATCTGGATGGGTGCAGGGTCCGGCCGCGGCCCGGACCGACAGCGCGAGGGAGGCGTCGCCCTCCAGGAGCGCCCGAAGACCAAAAAACCGCCGCTTTACAAGGTGTTACTTCACAACGACGACTACACCACGAAGGAGTTCGTGGTGATGATCCTCCAGCAGATTTTCCACCATTCGGAGGCCGACGCGATCCGCATCATGGAACACGTCCACAACCACGGCATCGGGGTTGCTGGCGTCTATCCATTCGAGATTGCGGAGACCAAGGCCCAAAAGACGGTCGCGATCGCCCAGCAGTTCGAGTACCCGCTGCAATGCACGCTCGAGCCGGAGAGCTGACTCGATCGCGCCGCCGCAGCGGAACTCGCCATGCTCACCCCCGAACTACAAGACACCCTCCGCCGCGCGGTCCAGTCGGCCCGCGATCGGCGGCACGAGTACCTGCTGCTCGAGCACGTGCTGCTCGCCATGCTCGACGACCGCACCGCGCGCAACATCATCAAACACTGCGGGGGCGACGTCGACGCGCTGCGCGCCGAGCTCGAGGCGTACCTGGCGGAGCTGCCGACCCTGCCGCCCGACGACCCGTCGGACCCGGAGCAGACCCTGTCGTTTCAGCGCGTGCTGCAGCGCGCGGCGATGCACGTGCAGGGCGCCGGCCGCGACACGATGAACTCGGGCAACCTGCTCGTGTCGATGTTTCGCGAGCGGGACAGCCACGCCGTCTACCTGCTCGAGAAGCAGGGCATCACCCGGTTCGATGTCGTCAACTACATCTCGCACGGCATCTCGAAGGTCGCCGGCGCCGACGGCGCGCCGCGCACGCCGAAGGGCGTGCTGTCCGACGGCGCGGAGGCGGAGGCGGTCGCCGATCCGCTCGGCACGTTCACCACCGAGTTGGTCGCGCGCGCCGCCGAGGGCAAGATCGACCCGCTGGTCGGCCGCGAGGCCGAACTCGAACGCGCGATTCAGGTGCTGTGCCGCCGGCGCAAGAACAACCCGCTGTTCGTCGGCGAGGCCGGCGTCGGCAAGACGGCCCTGGCCGAGGGCCTCGCGGTGCGGATCCACGAAGGCCGGGTGCCCGAGCCGCTGCGGGACGCCAAGATCTACGCGCTCGACATGAGCGCGGTGCTGGCGGGCACGCGCTATCGCGGCGACTTCGAGGAGCGGCTCAAGGCCGTGCTCAAGGAAGTGGTCGGCAACCCGAAGGCGATCCTGTTCATCGACGAGATCCACACCATCGTCGGGGCGGGCGCGACGTCGGGGGGCACGATGGACGCGGCCAACATCCTCAAGCCTCCGCTCGCGTCCGGCGAGCTGCGCTGCATCGGGTCGACCACGTACAAGGACTACAAGCAGGCGTTCGGCCGCGACCGCGCGCTGTCGCGCCGGTTTCAGAAGATCGACATCAAGGAGCCGTCGGTCGACGAGACGGTCGCGATCCTGCGCGGACTGAAGCCGCACTACGAGCAGCACCACGGCATCCAGTACACGGAGGCCGCGCTGCGCGCCGCGGCCGACCTGGCGTCGCGCCACATCACCGACGCGTTCTTGCCGGACAAGGCGATCGACGTGATCGACGAGGCCGGCGCGCGGGCGGCGCTGCGCGGAAAGCGCAAGCGCATCGTGCCCAAGGACATCGAGCAGGTCGTGGCGTCGATGGCGCGGATTCCGCCGCGCACGGTGTCGCGCGACGACAAGCAGCGGCTGGCGACGCTCGAGGAGGACCTCAAGCGGGTCATCTTCGGCCAGGACGCCGCGATCGAGCAGATCGCGACCGCGATCAAGCTGTCGCGCGCGGGCATCGGCCACCCGGACAAGCCGGTGGGCAACTTCCTGTTCGCCGGGCCGACCGGCGTCGGCAAGACGGAACTGGCGCGCCAGCTCGCCAGCGTGCTCGGCGTCCACTTCGCGCGCTACGACATGTCCGAGTACATGGAAAAGCACACGGTGTCGCGGCTCATCGGCGCGCCGCCCGGATACGTCGGCTTCGATCAGGGCGGGCTGCTCACCGACGAGGTGCGCAAGCACCCGTATTGCGTGGTCGTCCTCGACGAGATCGAGAAGGCCCACCCGGACATCTACAACATTCTGTTGCAGGTCATGGACCACGCGACCCTGACCGACAACAACGGCGCCAAGGCCGACTTCCGCAACGTCATCTTGATCATGACGACCAACGCGGGCAGCCGCCAGATGACGACGCCGGCGATCGGCTTCGGCGACACATCGCCCCAGGCGGCCGACGCGAAGAAGGCGCTCGAGAAGGTGTTCAGCCCCGAGTTCCGCAACCGGCTCGACGCGATCGTGCTGTTCCATCCGCTCGGGCCCGACACCATCGTCCGCGTGGTCGACAAGTTCTTGCACGAACTCGACGGCCAACTCGCCGAGCGCAAGGTCCACATCGAGGTGACGCCGGCGGCGAAGGCATGGCTCGCCGAGCGCGGCTACGACAAGCTGTACGGCGCGCGGCCGATGGCGCGCCTGATCCACGACAAGCTCAAGACGCCGCTCGCCAACGAACTGCTGTTCGGCAAGCTGCAGGACGGCGGCGCGGTCATCGTGGACGTCGACGGCCCGGACGCCGACGCGCTGTCGTTCCGCTACCCGGCGCTGGCGTAGCCCGCGGGGGCGGCCGGCGCGCGCCGCGCTACGGCCGCGCGCGGCGCGCGATCGCGTCCGCGAAGCGGTCGAGGGCCGCCGGCCACTCGCGCAAAAACAGCGACGGCTCCATCAGCTCGAGTTCCATCACGGCCAGCTGCCCGTCCGGGCGGCGCGCGACGTCGACGCGCGCGTAGACCAGCGGCCGCGGCGCGGCGGCGAGCGCGGCGTCGCCGAGCGCCCGTTCTTCGTCGGTGAGCGGCCGCGGATCGCCGACGGATTCGCTGTCTCCGGAAAACCGCGGCGCCTTGCGAACGCTGTGGGTGAACGCGCCGTCGATCCACACGAGCGCGCGTTCGCCCTCGGTTTCGGTGCTCGGCAGGTAGCGCTGCACGAGCGCGTCGCCGGTCGCGAGCACACGGTGCAGGTGCGCGTCGGCGGCCGGCGACGCCGGATCGTCGAAGCGCGCGGTCTGGCGCGACGCGGCCGACACGGCCGGCTTGACGACCACGCTCGGCCAGCCGCGCCGGGCGGCGATGTCGGCGACGGACGCGGCATCGCCGCGCGGCACGAGCACGGTCGGCGCGATCGCCACGCCGGCGCGCTCGAGCGCGAGCAGATAGCGCTTGTGCACGTTGGCGCGCACGATGTCGGCGCCGTTGCACAGGCGCGTCGCCCGGGCCGTCGCCGCCACCCACGCGACGAACGCGTCCGGGCGGTCGGCGTAGTTCCACGTCGACCGCAGCACCACGAGGCGCGCACCGGACCAGTCGATCGACGGATCGTCCCACGCCCACGCCGCCGCGCGCAGCCCCCGCGCCGCGAGCGCCGCCAGCAGCGGCTGTTCGTCGGGGTCCGGCTCCGGCTTGCGGCGGCAGGTGGCGAGCGCGACGTCGATCATCGGTATTGGGCAGCGTAGCGCGCGCGCCGCGCCGCTGCGCGGCGGCACGGGGCGAGCGCGAGGTCGATCATCGGTGTCCGGCAGCGTAGCGCGCGCGCCGCGCCGCTGCGCGGCGGCACGGGGCGAGCGCGAGGTCGATCATCGGTGTCCGGC
>RFGE01000194.1 GCA_003696105.1 Deltaproteobacteria bacterium
ACGGTAACGACCGTGCCGCTGCCGTCGGACGACTTGAAGGGCCGCCTGATCGGCCGCGAGGGTCGAAACGTTCGCGCCATCGAGGCGGCGACCGGCACCGACATCATCATCGACGACACGCCGGAACTCATCACGATCTCGTGCTTCAACCCGGTCCGGCGCGAGGTCGCGCGCATCGCGCTGACCAAGCTGATCGCGGATGGCCGGATCCATCCGACGCGCATCGAAGAGGTGGTCGCCAAGGCCGAAAAAGAGGTCGACCGCGCGTGCGTCGAGGCGGGCGAGCAAGCGGTGTTCGACCTCGGGCTGCACCGCGTGCATCCGGAACTGGTCAAGGCGCTCGGGTCGCTGAAATACCGCATGTCGTACGCACAGAATGTCCTCGCGCACTCCGTGGAGGTCGGATACATCGCCGGATTGATGGCGGCGGAACTGGGCGTGAGCGTCAAGGCGGCCCGGCGCGCAGGCCTGTTACACGACATCGGAAAGGCCGTCGATCACGAACACGACGGGCCACACGCGCTCGTCGGCGCGCAACTCGCAAAGAAGTACCGCGAATCGCCGCGCATCTGCCAAGCGATCGCGGCACACCACGACGACGTACCGCCGGCGAGCGTGTTGGACCACATCGTTCATGCCGCCAACGCACTGTCTGGATCCCGCCCGGGGGCACGCCGCGAACAGCTGGCGACCTATATCAAACGCCTCGAAGACATCGAGGCCTTGTGCAAGGGATTCGACAATGTCACGCGGGCGTTCGCGATCCTGGCCGGACGCGAAGTGCGCGTGATCGTCGAAAACGACAAGGTCGACGATGCCGCCGCGAACTTGCTATCGAAGGAGATCGCGCGCCGCATCGAAGCCGAAGCCACCTACCCGGGCCAGATTCGCGTCGTCGTGCTCCGCGAAACCCGAGCGAGCGAGTACGCGTCATGACGGTGTTGGCAGAACTGGATGCCCGTGGCCTCCTGCAGGACGTCTCCGGGCGCGACGAACTCGACGCTCTGCTCGCAAGCGAACCGGTGCCGTTTTATGCCGGCTATGACCCCACCGGCACGTCGCTGCACGTCGGGAGCCTCGTGCCGATCGTGGTGCAATGGCGCCTCCAGCAGGCCGGGCACAAGCCGATCGTGCTCGTCGGTGGCGCTACCGGCATGATTGGCGACCCGTCGGGGCGAAGCGACGAGCGAGCCCTGCTCGACCGCGAAACCATCGCCGCGAACGTCGATGCCATTCGCGCGCAGTTGTCGAAGTTCCTGCGGTTCGACGACTCGCCGTCCGGCGCGATCATGGTGGACAACTACGACTGGTTCGCCCGTATCGGCTTCATCGACTTCCTCCGCGACGTCGGCAAGCACCTGACCGTCAACTACATGATCGCGAAGGACTCGGTGCGATCGCGCCTGGAGGACCGCGATCAGGGCATCAGCTTCACCGAGTTCTCGTACATGCTGCTACAGGCGTACGACTTCGTGGTGCTCGCGCGGCGCTACGGCTGCCGACTGCAGGTCGGAGGCAGCGACCAGTGGGGCAACATCACCGCGGGAATCGAACTTGCGCGCAAGCTCGGCGATGTCCCCAAGCTGTTCGGCCTCACCGCACCCCTGCTGGTCGACGCCGACGGCAACAAGATGGGCAAGACCGCAGCCGGCACTCGCATCTGGCTCGACCCGGCCCGCACGTCGCCCTATGCGTTCTACCAGTACTGGCTCAATCAGGACGACCGCGACGTCGATCGCCTGCTGCGGATGTTCTCGCCCCGACCGCTCACCGAGATCGCCGACCTGGTGACCGAACACGCCCGAGCGCCACACGAGCGGCGGGCTCAACGCGCCCTCGCGGAGGACGTGACCGCATTCGTGCACGGCGCCGATGCGGCACGGCGAGCCGCCGCCGCGAGCGCGGTCATGTTCGGCGGCTCGCTCGACGAACTCACCGACGCCGATCTCGACGCGCTGCGAGCCGACGTGCCGGCGACGACCGTCCCGCGGGTCGAATTGGAGCGCGGCATCCCGCTGGTCGAGCTGCTCGTTCGCACCGGCCTTGCGTCGTCCAAGGGCGCCGCTCGGCGGTTGGTGACCGGCGGCGGCGTGTACCTGAACAACCGCCGCGTCGCCGACCCGGCGCGGACGGTCGGTCTGACCGACCTCGCCACCGAAACGACCCTCATCCTTCGCGCCGGCAAGAAGACCTATCACCTCGTCCAGGCCCGCTGACGCGCCACCCGAGCCGGAACAGGTCCCCACCGGGCGGCGGCCGTGTGGCCGGCCCCTGCGCGCGCTCACGTTAGAACGCACGAGGCAGGTCTGCCCGGGCTCGGTAGGCTGTCGAGCGTCCCGCCGCCCCCACCTCGCAGCGCGGCCGTGCTCGGTGCCGCGGTTGCGGACCGACGCATTGTCCGGGCGCAACGGGCGGGAGCACCGCGCCCGATTGAACCGCGAAATCGCTTTCCCCTGTCTCGCTCGTCCCCACCGCCGCGGGCCGCGTCACAATCCGCGAGCGTGGTTCGCCGACATATCCAGCGCACTGCGGTCGGTCGGACTGGCACCCTCCCCGTGGATCGCACCCCGCGCCCCCCGCGGCCATGAATCGCAGCCCGCGCCCCCGCGCCGTGGCTCGCGCCCCGCCGCCCCCGCGTTCGACCACACGCTGCGCGCATCACCGGTACGGTCAGAACTCCGTCGCTTCGAACTCGCGCTACTCCGCGCGCGTCAGCCATCGGCGACCGTGGTGGAGGATAAGGGATTCGAACCCTCGACCTCAGGCTTGCAAAGCCCGCGCTCTCCCAGCTGAGCTAATCCCCCGTTCGTAGTGGGCATCGTCGCTGCCGCACGCAAGAGTAGCAAAAAAAAGAGGGCCCCTCACCAAGGGCGAGAGGCCCATAAAACCCGGCAGCGTCCTACTCTCCCACAGGGTGGCCCCTGCAGTACCATCGGCTCTGGAGGGCTTAACTTCCGTGTTCGGGATGGGAACGGGTGTGGCCCCTCCGACATTGCCGCCGGAAACCGTGAAACGCGAGTTGCGCTGATTCGCTGCGCTCCCATCGCGGGAGATGAACTCCACCCTGCGTGCCACAGGAACGTCGCACGCAGAAAAAAAAGGTGGTCAAGCCTCACGACCGATTAGTACTGGTTAGCTCCACGCATTGCTGCGCTTCCACATCCAGCCTATCAACCATGTCGTCTACATGGGGTCTTCAGGAGGCCGAAGCCTCAGGGACGCCTTATCTTGGAGTGGGCTTCCCGCTTAGATGCTTTCAGCGGTTATCCCTTCCGAACATAGCTACCCGGCAATGCCACTGGCGTGACAACCGGAACACTAGCGGTTCGTCCATCCCGGTCCTCTCGTACTAAGGACAGATCTCCTCAAGCGTCCTGCGCCCACGGCGGATAGGGACCGAACTGTCTCACGACGTTCTGAACCCAGCTCGCGTA
>RFGE01000195.1 GCA_003696105.1 Deltaproteobacteria bacterium
AAAGCGTAATGGGCTCTGGAATGTACGTGGCGATGGCGGGGGCGCGAGCACAGAGCGACGCGCTCGACACGACCGCCAACAACGTGGCCAACGCCGGCACGGCCGGATTCCGCGCGGAGCGGATTGCGTTTAGCGAGATGCTGTCGCGCGCCCGCGCGCCCGACATGGCGTATGCGGCCGCGACCCGCAGCCGCCCGGACACGACGCAGGGCGCGATCCGGACGACCGACAATCCACTCGACCTCGCGATCCGCGGAGACGGCTTCTTCGCGGTGCAAACTCCCGCGGGCGTGCGCTACACGCGCGACGGCGCGTTCCGCCTCGATGCGGATGGGCAGATCGTCGACGCGCGCGGGTTCGCACTCCTCGACCAATCCGGCGCGCCGTTGTCGGTGCCGCCGGAGACCGGCTCGATCGACGTCGGCGCCGACGGCACCGTGCGCGCCGACGGCGTCGAGGTCGGCGTCGTTCAGATCGCCCGGTTCTCGCCCGATCAACTGCGGCGCGAGGGCAACAACTTGTTCGTCGCCCGCGGCGCACCACGGGCCGCGTCGGACGACCTGCCCGAGGTCGTGTCGGGGGCGCTCGAGCAGAGCAACGTCAACGTCGTCCGCGGAATGGTCGGCCTCGTGAAGGTATCGCGCACCTACGAGGCGCTGCTCCGCATGATCGAGAGCTATCGCGACATCGACGCGCGCACCGCCCGCGACATCGGCGGGCCGAAGTAGGAGGACCCATGATTCGAGCACTCACCACCGCCGCGACCGGGATGGAGGCGCAGCAAAAGCGCCTCGACGTCACCGCAAACAACATCGCCAACGTGTCGACGCCCGGGTTCAAGAAGAGCCGCGCCGAGTTTCAGGACTTGATGTACCAGACGACCCAGGCGCCGGGCGCCGCCACCGGCCAGGGAACCCGCGCGCCCAACGGCATGCAGATCGGACTCGGCGTGCGCGTCGCCGGCACGCAGCGGATGCACAGCCAGGGCAGCCTGCGCCAGACCGGCAATCCGCTCGACCTCGCAATCGAGGGCAACGGCTACTTCGCCGTCAACCTGCCGAGCGGCGAGGTCGCCTACACGCGGGACGGCGCGTTCAAGCTCGACGCCGAGGGCCGCATGGTCACCACGGACGGCTACCCGCTCGCGTCCGACGTGACCGTTCCGCCGGATGCCCAGACCGTGTCGATCGGCGCCGACGGCACGGTGTCGGCCACCATCCCCGGCGAGTCGGCCCCGGTCGAACTCGGCAAGATCGAACTCGCGACGTTCGCGAATCCGGCCGGCCTCGAGGCGCTCGGCAAGAACCTGTTCAAGGAGACGGCCGCGTCGGGCGCCGCGATCACCGGCGCCCCCGGCGAAAACGGCATCGGCTCGCTCCAGCAGGGAGCGCTGGAGCTGTCGAACGTGCAGGTGGTCGAGGAAATGATCGACCTCATTACCGGCCAGCGGGCATACGAAGTCACCGCGCGCGTCATCCGCGCCGGCGACGAGATGCTCCAGCAGACGGCGAACCTGCGATGACCCGCGCACTGACGATGGCGCTCGCCGCGGCCGCCGCCCTGGCGGCCGGCACGGCGCGGGCCGGAGACATCGAGGCGGACGTGCGCGCCCGCGTCGACGCGGCGTTGCCCGCCGACCTCGCGGTCGATACGATCGAGCTTTCGCCCGCTTTGCGCGCGGTGGATGCGCAGCGCGTCGGCCTGTCGTGGCGCGGCGCGCCGCGCGCGGGCATCGTCACCGTGCAGGTTATCGCGCACAGCGCCGGCGGCGAGACGGTGCGCGGCTGGGCGCGGCTGGCGCTGGTGCCCGTGCGCCGGGTCCTCGTCGCCGCGCGGGCGCTCGAAGAAGGCCGGGCGATCGGCGCGGGGGATCTCACCATGGACGCCCGCGCCGTCGCCCGCGGCCAGGGATGGCAGATGGCGCCGGCCGCGCTCCTGGGGCGGCGGGTGTTGCGCGACGTGCCGGCCGGCGCGGTGATCGGCCCCGAGGATGTCGAGGAGCCGGCCCCCGTCGCGCGGGGAACCGACGTGACGGTCGTCGTCGCGCGCGGAGCGGTCCGCGTCGAGGCGGCCGGCGTGCTCGAACGCAGCGCGCGCCCGGGCGAGCGCACGGCGGTGCGGTTGCTGGCGACGCGCAGGGTGGTCAGCGGCATCTTGATCGATTCGACGACCGTCGTCATGGGAGGCAGGTGATGCGCACGCAATTGGTCATTGTTAGTGCAACCGTTTCGCTGCTGGCGGGATGCGCGTCGCACATTGCTCCGTATCGACCAAAGCGCCGCCATTTCGACCCCGGTCGCTACGAAAAGTCGCCGGTTGCCTCGCGCGGCAGTCTGTACGCGGGCGGAGCCGGCTGGTTCGAGGACGACCGCGCCGGCCGCGTCGGCGACATTCTGATCGTTCGCATCGAAGAAAGTGAGCAGGCGACGCGCGATGCGACCACCAAGCTCGCGCGGTCGACCCAGCGAAGCGCATCCGCGTCCGGGCTGCTCGGGTCGGCCGCATCGGCGGTCGGGCTCGATTCGGCCGGTTTGATCGGCCTGTCGTCGGAGCGCACCTTCGACGGCTCGGGCAAGATCGAGCGCAAGGGCCGCCTGGTCGCGACGCTGCCGGTGCGCGTGCGCCGCGTGTTGCCCAACGGCGATCTGTTCGTCGAGGGAACGAAGGTGATCATGGTCGGCGCCGAGGAGCACCACTTGTACGTCAGCGGGCTCGTGCGCCCTGTCGATATCGGGCCCGACAACACGATCTCGTCGACGCGACTCGCGGACGCGGAGATCGAGTACACCGGCCGCGGCGACGTCACACAGCAGACGCGCCAGGGGTGGCTCGCGCGACTGCTCGACACGATCATGCCGTTTTAGCGGCCTGACGATACACGCACGCTGGAGGGAGTCATGCACACCGAGCGACGTAGTCACCGGCGATTGGCAGGCGCGCGCGCCGCGGCCGCCCTGTCGCTGATCGCGGCGGTCGCCTGTCCGGTCGCCGTCCGAGCCGACCGGGTCAAGGATCTGGCGACGGTCGAGGGCTACCGCGGCAACGCCCTCGTCGGCGTCGGCATCGTCGTGGGCCTCGCGGGCACCGGGGACGACGCGCGCTCGCCCGTGACGCGGCGGTCGCTCGCTCAACTCATGAAGCATCTCGGCATCACGATCGACGAGGCGCAACTCAAGGCGAAGAACGTCGCCGCGGTCGTCGTGACCGCCGAACTGCCGCCGTTTGCGCGCGCCGGCATGCAGGTCGACGTCACCGTGTCGTCGATGGGATCGGCCAAGAGCTTGCAGGGCGGGACGCTGATCGCGACGCCGCTCAAGGGCCCCGACCGCATGACCTACGCGATCGCGCAGGGGCCGCTGTCGCTCGGGGGCTTCGCGGTCGAGGCGGCGACCGGGTCGACGACCAAAAAGAACCACAGCACGGTTGCGCGCATCCCGAACGGCGCGACCATCGAGATGGACGCTCCCGGTCACCTGCCGCGCGATCACGTCGTGTTGTTGCTCGACAATCCGGACTTCACGACGGCGTCGCGCATCGCCGACGCGATCGACACGGCGTTCGGGGAGCCGCTCGCGCGCGTGCGCGATCCCGGCGCGGTAGTGGTCCGGGTCGGGCCGAAGTGGCGCGGCCGCGTGGTCCACTTCATCGCGGCGCTCGAGTCCGTCCAGGCCGAGCCCGACGTGCGGGCGCGGGTCGTCATCGACGAACGTACCGGCACGATCGTCGTCGGCGAACACGTCGCGCTGTCGCGCGCGGCGATCGCCCACGGCGGCATCACCGTGCGCGTGACCGAGCGCCTCAATCCGTCGCAGCCGGGAATCTTGTCGCGCGGCGGCAACACGGTCGTGACGCCGGAGAGCGACATCTCGGTAGAGGAGGCCGGCGGCCAGCTCGTGCCGATCGGACCGGCCGGCACGGTCGGTGACGTCGCCGCCGCGCTCAACGCGCTCGGCGTCAAACCGCGCGACCTCGTCGCCATCTTCCAGGCGCTCGCCGCGGCAGGGGCGTTGCGCGCCGAACTGGAGGTGCTGTAATGGCCGCCATCGATCTGACCGCGGCCCTCCAACCCGGCGGTGTGCGCGATCTCGGACAGGCCGCGGCGGCGTTCGAAGCCTACTTTTTGCGCCGCATGCTGTCGGAGGTGCGCGGGACGGCGGGCCTGGCGGGCGACGGGGTCGGCGCGCGCATGTTTCGCGACATGCTCGACGAGGCGCTCGCGGACGCCATGGCCGAGGGAGGCGGCGTCGGCATCGCCGACACGCTCGTCGACCAGCTGCGCGACGTGGCGCCCGCGGCCGCCTTGCCGCGACCGGGAGCGTACGGGGAGGCGGCCGGTGCGCTCCAGGTAACGCCGGTGGCCGCGCCGCTGTCGTCGACCTTCGGCGAGCGCGTCGATCCGATCGAAGGCGACCGCCGCTTCCACGCCGGGGTCGACCTCGCGGCGCCGGAGGGAACGCCGGTCGTCGCGGCCGGCGCGGGCACGGTGGTGCGGGCCGGCCCGGCCGGCGGCTACGGCAACCTCGTGGTGGTCGACCACGGCGGCGGCGTCCACACCCGGTACGCGCATCTGAGCGACATCGCCGTGCAGGTCGGCGACCGCGTCGCCGCCGGCGCCCGCATCGGCGCGGTCGGCGCCACCGGGCGCGCCACGGGCCCCCACCTTCACTTCGAGGTTCGCCGGGATGGCCGCCCCGTCGACCCGACCCGAGAAATTGCCCTAAAGGGATTCGCCGCGCGGTCGAACCGCTGACCGAAGGAGCCATCCATGCGCATCGACAGACCTACGACCACCCACATCGGCGACCATGTCTCCACCGATCGCGCCGACGCGCGCGCGCGGTCCGACCGGGCCGGCGCGGCGGGGCGTCCCGGCGGAGCGGCCGTCGTCGTCGCCCTCGGTTCGGCGACCCGCCAGGTCGGCGCGCTGCCGAAGGACGTCGCCGACCGACTCGAACGCGTGCGCGCGCAGATCGCCGACGGCAGCTACCAGGTGGACTTCGACAAGCTCGCCGAGCGCCTCGTGGACGAGGAGCTGGCGCGCGTGGGAGGCTGACCGATGGCCGCGGACGGGTGGACGCTGGTCGATGACGCCGGCGCGCTCGCCGAGCTGCGCTCGGTGTTGGCCGAGATGGACGACGCGCTGGTGGCCGAGCGGGACGCGATACGCCGCCTCGACGGGGCGGCGCTCACGGCCGCCGCCGAGCGCAAGCGGTCTCTCGCCGACCGGATGCAGGCACTCGTGGGCAAGGTGGCCGCCCCGGTCGGGCCCGACGGGCGCGCGGTGGCGCGGCGCGACGACGACCGCGCGCGGGCGGAGCGCGACCAGGTGCGCGACCACGTGCGCCGCGTGCTCGCCCACGCCGAGGCCAATGCGGCGCTCCTCGCCGACGCCGTCGCGACCGTGCGCGCGGTTGCCGGCGGCCGCACCGACACCGGCACCTACGACGCGCGCGCGCGCCGGGTCACCCTGCGCATGACCGCAGTCGGGAGGGCCGCCTGAATGTCGAGCCTGCTGCGCATGCTCGACCTCGGATCCGCCGCGCTGCTCGCGCAGCAGTCCGGGACCGCGGTCGCGTCGCGCAACGTGGCCAACGTCAACACGGAGGGGTACGTGCGCGAGAGCATCGATCTGCAGTCGGAACTGGCGGCTCCGCTGGTGGGCGGCGTGCGCGCCGGCGATCCGCGGCGCGCGCAGACAGAGCTGCTCGCGGCGCGCGAGCGCGATCGCGGCGGCGAGCTCGGCAGTGCCCGCGCGTACGCGCTGGCGATGGGCGGCCTGGAGGACGCGCTCACGTCGGCCAACGACGACCTGTCCACGCGGCTCGCCGAGCTGTTCGCCGCGTTTTCGCGGCTGTCGGCGGCGCCGATGGACGAGGCCGTCCGCGGCGACGTGGTCGCGGCCGCATCCGAAGTGGCGCGGTCGTTCCGCAGCGCGGCCGCCGACATCACCGCCGCGCAGGACGACGCCGACGCGCGCATCGAGCAGATCGCCGCGCGAGCCAGCGAGTTGGCGGCCGACATCGCCGCGGCCAACCGCGCGCTCGCCACGTCGGCGGACCCGGTGATCGCCGACCGCCGCGAACTCGCCGCGCGCAAGCTCGCCGAACTGGTCGGCGGCGCCGCGCGCATCGACCCGGACGGCCAGATGCGGTTCGTGGTCGCCGGCGGCGTCGTCGTCGTCGACGGCGATCGCGCCGCCACGTTCGACACGTCCCCCGACCCCGGCCTCGGCGGGCGCCGCAAGATCGAGGTGGTCGACGGCGTCCACCGCGACGACGTCACCGCGCGGCTCGACGGCGGCGTGCTCGCGGGCGAGGTCAAGTTCCGCGACGTGACCGCGGCGAGCGCGCTCGCGCGGCTCGACGCACTGGCGGCCGACGTCGCATCGAACGTCAACGCCGTCCACTCGGCGAACGCCGGACTCGACGGCGTCACCGGCCGCAACCTGTTTACCGCGGCCACGTCGGCCGCCGCGCTCGACCTGGACCCGGCGGTCGCCGTCGACCCGCGGCTCGTGGCCGCCGCCGCACCCGGCGCCGGGCCGGGCGACAGCCAGGGCGCGCTCGCGCTGATCGACCTGCGCGATCAGAAGCTCGCGGCGGGCGCGACCCGATCGTTCGTCGACGAGAGCATCTCGTTGGTCGCGGACATCGGTCGCGACACGGCTACCGCCCGGTCGGCGATGGACTTCGCGGCCGCGCGGCTCGACGCGCTTGCCGCCCTGCGCGACTCGGTCGCCGGCGTCAGCCTCGAGGAGGAGATGACGCGCCTGTCCCAATTTGCCCGCGCGAGCGAGGCCGCCGCCCGCGTCGTCGGCACGGTCGACGACCTGCTCGCGACCCTGATCGACACGCTGTGATGCGAGTTACCGAATCCAGACTGATCCAGCTGGCGTCAGACTCGGTATCGCGCGCGCGCCAGCGCGTCGCGGCGCCCCAAGCCGAGCTATCGTCCGGCGTGCGCGTCTCGCGTCCGTCGGACGACGTGGCGGCATGGGTGGCGGGTCGCCGCGCCCGCGCCGGGGAGATCGCCGCCACCGCGCACGGCGACGCCATCGCGCGCAGCCGCGATCGGCTCGCGCGCGTCGATCAGATCTATGGGTCGCTCCAGTCGATCCTGCAGCGCACGCGCGAACTCGCGGTCGCGGGAGCCAACGACACGCTGTCGGCCGACGACCGCGCGGCGATGGCGGCGGAAGTGCGCGCGCTCCAGCAGGAGGCGCTGCGCATCGCCAACGAGCGCGGCGCGGACGGCGAACCGCTGTTGGCGGGCACCGCCGCGGCCGACCCCGCGTTCGACGCCACCGGCACGTACATGGGCAACGCCAACGAGCGACAGGCCGAACTGCTCACCGGGTTCCGCTACGCGGTCGGCACGGCCGGGACGCCGCTCACCGCGGTCGCCGGCGTCGACGTGTTCCAGGCAATCGACGGCCTGGCAGTTGCACTCGAAACGAACAACACCGCGGGCGTCCAGACGTCGATCGACGACCTGGCGGCCGCACACGACCAGATCGGAGGCGCGCGGGCCGACGTCGGCGCGCGCATCCGCGCGCTCGACGTCGCCGAGGACGCGCGCCAGGACATGACCCTGGCGTTGGCGGAAGAGCGCGCCCGCGCGATCGACGCAGACCCGGTCGACGCCGCGAGCCGCTTTGCCGGCGCCATGCAGGCGCTCGAGGCCGCGCGCGCCGTCGCGCAGAGGATCATTTCGATGTTCCGGGGCTAAGGAAACCGACAGTGAGGTCGAAACACGGGGCATAGGGCGCGAGGGCGCCAACCACTTCAGGAGGATCTCACCATGGCCGTTTCCATCGTCACCAACGTCGCTTCCCTGGGCGCTCAGCGCCACCTCAATCGGACCCAGACGCGCATCGCGGGCAACATCAACCGGCTGTCGTCGGGTTTGCGGATCAACCGGGCGTCCGATGACGCCGCGGGGCTCGCAATCAGCGAGAAGCTCAAGGCGCAGATCCGCAGCCTGTCGCAGGCCAGCCGCAACGCCAACGACGGCGTCAGCCTCACCCAGGTTGCCGAAGGCGCCATGGATCAGATGCAGGGCATCGTCGAGCGCATGCGCGAACTCGCGATCCAGTCGGCCAACGGCACGCTCGGCTCGACCGAGCGCGGCTTCATCCAGACCGAGTTCAACGAGCTGCGCAGCGAGATCGACCGCATCTCGGCCGTGACCGAGTTCAATGGGCAAAAGCTGCTCGACGGTTCGGCGTCCGCGGGTCTCACGATGCAGGTCGGCATCAACAACACCGCCAACGACCGCGTCACGATCAAGATCACCAAGTTGGCAGCCGGCACGCTCGGCTCGACCACGAAGCTGTCCGCGGCGTCGCTGTCGACCGCGACGAAGGCGCAGGCCGCGATCGCGGTGTTCGACAAGGCGATCAGCCAGCTGTCGGATGCCCGGGCCAAGCTCGGCGCGGCGCAGAACCGGCTGACGGTCACGATGGACAACCTGTCGGTCGCCCACGAGAACCTGTCGGCCGCAAACAGCCGGATCCGCGACGTCGACGTCGCAGAGGAGACGGCCGCGTTCACCCGCAACCAGATCCTGTCGCAGGCGGGCGTCTCCGTCCTCGCACAAGCCAACCAGATGCCGTCCGTGGCCCTGTCGCTGCTCGGCTAACTCCCGTGACCGGCCCGCTTCCGCGGGCCGGTCCTCTTCCCGTTTCGGAGTAACGCGTGCCCACGATCAACTTCACCGGCCTTTCCACCGGAATCGACAGCGCGGCGATCATCGACCAGCTCGTCGAACTCGAGCGTGCGCCGGCCAAGTTGCTCGAACAGCGCGTGAGCGATCTGCGGTCGCAACTATCGATCGTGGGCGACCTGGTGAGCAAACTGCAAGGGCTGCGCGACGCCGTCAAGCAGCTCGACACCGCCTCCGAGGTGCGCGCGTACTCTGCCACGTCGTCGAACGAAGACCGGGTGTCGATCACGTCGGCGTCGCCGACCGCCGCGGGCACCTACAACATCCGCGTCGACGCGCTCGCCGCGGCCGAGACGTCCGGCTCCACCGCGTTCGCCAGCAAGGATCCCGGTGTCGTCGGCACCGGCAGCGTCACGATTGCGGTCGGCAGCAACCCGGGCGTCACGGTCAACTACGACGCCACCGATTCGCTCGACGACATCGCCGCGCGGATCAACGACCAGGTCGACGGCGTGCGGGCATCGGTGCTCTACGACGGGAGCAACTACCGGCTGCTCGTGTCGAGCGAGGACACGGGGACGGCCAACGCGCTGACCTTCACCGAGTCGGGATCTGCGCTCGGCTTTTCCGAGCTGGTCGCCGCGCGCGACGCGCAGTTTTCGATCAACGGCGTCACCGTCACGCGGTCGTCGAACACGGTTGCAGACGTCATCGACGGCGTCACCTTCGAGTTGCGCGGCGTGACGCCGGCCACCGAGGGCGACACGGTGGTCGACGTCGACTTCGACGTGGACGCCACCCGCGACCGGGTACAGGAGTTCGTCGACGCGTACAACGCCGTCGCCAACCTGATCAGCGGCCAGTTGAGCTACAACGGCGTACAGCGAGGGCGCGACACGCTGTTCGGCGACAGCACGCTGCGGCAGCTGCAAGCGGCGCTTGGCGCGACGGTGACGACCGGCTACGCGCACGGCAGCGGCACGACATCCCTGGGCCTGCTCGGCATCGAGCTGACCGAGACGGGCGCCCTGCAGATCGACGCGGCCAAGTTCGACAAGGCCGTCGCCGACGATCCGACGGCGCTCGATCATTTGTTTGCCGGCGACGGCGGTGACGGCGTGGCCGCGGTGCTCGATGGCCTCGTCGACGACTACACGCGTGCCGGTGACGGCATGCTGATCGCCAAACAAGACAGCATCAACTCGCGCATCGACGCGTTCGATTCGCAGATCGAGCGCATCGAGGACCGCGCGTCGCGGCTCGGCGACCGCCTCAGCCGCCAGTTCAGCCAGCTCGAGGCACTCTCCTCGACGCTTCAAACCCAGTCGAGCTATCTCGCCGCGTTGGCGCTCGGCTGAGCGACACATCATGTACGGACGAATCGCCAAACAGTACAAAAAGATTCACGTCGGCTCGGCATCACCGGCGCGCGTACTCGACGAGGTGTACGGGCGCCTGCTTCGCGACCTCGCGGACGCGCGCGCGGCGATCGAGGCGCGCGACGTGCTCGCGAAGCAACGCGCCACCGACCACGCTCTGCGCATCCTCACCGAGCTGATTGCCGCGCTCGAACCGGACCGCGCGCCGGAGCTGTGCGCCAATCTCGAACGCCTGTACGACTTCGCGCACGCGCGGATCGTCGCCGCGAGCCGGGACATGGACGCCGCGCCGCTCGGCGAGGCGGAGCGCATCATCGAGACGCTTCGCGACGCGTTTCGCACGGCCGCGGAGGCCGCATGACCGCCACCGCTGCGCGCGCTCTGCTCGCCGAGCTGCTGGCGGCAACCCCCCCGCCGCCGGCGCCGGGCACCGACGCGAACGACGTCGTGGAAACCGCGGCGCGGTTCGTCGCCGCGCGCGAGCGCCCGTTCGCGTCGCTGCGCGCGTTGATGGAGCGCGATCCGGCCCTGCTGGTGGGCGACGCCGACAGCGCACGTCTCGTCGCCGAGCTGCGCGAGCGCGACGCGGGTTGGTCCGCCGCGATGAAACAGGCCCGCGTGCAACTGAGCGAGCGGATGGCGTCCGTGCGACGGGCGCAGCGTCCGCGTGGAGGGATCCGCCATGGCCGATGAAGAAAAGGACGTCGAAGAACAACCGGCAGCGAAGGCGTCGAAGATCGTCCCGATCTTGTTGGTGTTGAATCTCGCGGTGACGGCGTTCGTGTGCGCGCGCGTAATGGCGTTGCCCACGGATCCCGAAATCACCGCCATCGTCCAGCCGGCGGCGCCCGACGAAGGGCCCGGCGAGGTCGTCGAACTCGAAAAACCGTTCGTCGTCAATCTCAACGAGCCCAAGGGAGGTCGCTACCTCAAGGTTCAACTCGCGGTCGAGGTCGCCGATTCCGACGCCGCAGCCGACCTCAAGAAGCGCGAGCAACTCGTGCGCGACGACCTGCTGCGCTACCTGTCGGGCCTGTCGGTGGAGCAAACGATGGGAGAAGAAAACAAGAACACGATCCACGACCAGATCGTGGCGCGCATCGACGATCGCCTCGGCAAGGGCCGCGTCAAGCGCGTGTTCTTCGAAGAGTTCGTCGTTCAGTAGGAGGCACCCCGTGGGACCGGCCTGGCCGCGCGCGCGCTGCATCATCGCCGTCGGAGGCGGCAAGGGCGGCGTGGGCAAGAGCGTCGTCGCCGCAAACCTTGCGGTGGCCATGGCACAGATGGGGAAGAGGACCCTCGTGTTCGACGCCGATCTCGGCGCGGCCAACCTCCACACGATGTTCGGCATCGACCGGCCGGGTCCGGGGTTGCAGGGGTTCATCGCGCGGGTCGTCGATTCCCTCGACGAGGCGGTCGTCGCGACGAACGTGCCGGACCTGTATCTCGTACCCGGCAGTGCCGGCATTCCGGGCTGCGCGAACATCATGCACAGTCAGAAACAGCGCGTCCTCCGGGCGCTGTATCGACTCGACTACGACGTCGTCGTGATCGACGTGGGCGCCGGTGTCGCCTACAACGCACTCGACTTTTTCGACGCGGCAGACCTGCGGCTGGTCGTGATGGCGCCGCAACTCACGTCGATCCAGAACGCCTACGCGTTTTTGAAAAGTGCGGTGTTCCGCGTCATTTTGCAGCTGGGGCAGGACCGAGACGCGAAGGCAAAAATCGCGAAGGCGCAGCAGATCGGAGGTCCGACCGCTCCGGTGAGCGCGCTAGTCGACGCGCTGCGGCAGACGGCGCCCGACCTCGTGCCGCGGGTGGAGGCGGAGCTGACCCACTTCGGCTGCCGCATCGTCGGCAATTACGTGTTTCAAGACGCCGAGATGGCGTCGCTGATGAACATCGGTCGCCTCATTCGCGACTACCTGCGCGTTCACGCCCCGCTGATCGGCGCCCTGCGCGCCCAGCGCAGCATTCACGACTCCGTCAATCGCCGCGTCCCGTTGCTGCTGAGCGACGCCAGCTCGCGCAACGCGCGCGAACTCAAGCGGATCGCTCGCATGCTCGCGTCCGAGAACGTCGCGCGGCTGCGCGAGCTGCGCGCCGGCGCGCCGGAGCCGCCGCCCGAACGCCAGGCTACAGGTCCGATTGAAGTGGTCGATGCACTCGTGTAGATGGATCTCGGAACCGCCATAGGAATGTTCCTGGGCTTCGGCCTGGTCATCGGCTCCATCATGATGGACGGCTCCATCGGGGCGTTCATCAACGTGCCCGGCCTGCTCGTGGTGGGCGGAGGCACGTTCGCGGCGGCGCTGATCGCCGAAGATCTCAAATCGGTGCTGTCGGCGGTCAAGGTCGCGATGAAGGCGTTTTTCGTCAAGAGCCCGCGGGTGGACGAGACGATCAAGCAACTCGCCGAACTCGCCGTCGTCGTGCGCAAGGAGGGCTTGCTCGCGCTCGAGAACCAGCAGATCGACGACCCGACGCTGGCGAAGGGAGTCCGTCTCGCGGTCGATGGCATCCCACCGGAGGAGATCAAGGCGACGCTGCGCGCGTCGTTGGGCGCGTTGCGCGCGCGCCACCGCCGCGGCCGCCAGCTGTTCAAGTTCATGGCCGCGACCGCGCCGGCGATGGGCATGGTCGGCACACTCATCGGCCTCGTGCAGATGCTCCAGGTGATGGACGACCCGAGTTCGATCGGCCCGGCGATGGCCGTCGCGCTGCTGACGACCTTCTACGGCGCCATCTTCGCGTTCATCATCTTCGGGCCGATCGCCGAGAAGCTCGACATGCGATCGAACGAGGAGGCCGCGAACGTCCAGGTCATTCTCGATGGCCTCGACTCGGTGCTCAAGGGCGAAAACGCGCGCATCGTCCAGGAGAAGCTCGAAGTCCAGCTGCCGCCGAAGGACCGCAAGCCGATCGAGTAGCAGGAGCCGACCGTGAGCGACGAGTTCGATTTCGACGAAGGAGGCGATGAGGGTGGCGGCAGCGAGTGGATGGCGACGTTCGCCGACATGATGACGCTGCTGCTCACGTTCTTCGTGCTGTTGCTGTCGTTCGCGTCGATGGACATCACGAACTTCCGCATGGCGCTCGGGTCGGTGAAGGACGCCCTCGGCGTGGAGGTCGAGCACCCGGGCGACGTGACGGCGATCGCCACGTCCGTCGTCGAGCTGTCGAAGCGCGAGAGCACGAGCAACCTGCAGGTGTTCGAGGAGATGATGGTCTCGCGCATCCGCGAGATGGTGCGCGAAAAGGGTCTAGAGGGCACGATCGAAGCCGTCCCGGACGCGCGCGGGGTGATCGTCCGCATCACCGGCGAGATCCTGTTCGAGACAGGCGAGGCCGAGTTGCGGCCGGAGAGCAAGCCCACGCTCGACGCGGTCGCCGAGATCTGCCGCATGCTCGAGTACCCGATTTCGGTCGAGGGCCATACCGACGACCGGCCGATTCACACGTCGCGCTACGCGTCGAACTGGGAGCTGTCCACGGCGCGCGCGACCGCCGCGATGCGGTACCTCGTGGAAACCGGCGGCATCGACATCGCGCGGATGAGCGTGGCCGGCTACGCGCACATGCGCCCGATCGCATCGAACGAAACCCCCGAAGGGCGCGCTCGCAACCGGCGCGTCGAGTTTGTGTTCATACGTCCAGCGGAGCCAGCCAAATGACCGAACCCCTCGAACGACTGTGCGAACGGATGGCCCACCTCGCCGAGGTGGGCGATCGCTTCATGGATGCGTGCCTGCGCGGCGACGCGGCCGATGCGCGGCGCTGGCTCGCGCGATCTCGCGCGGCGCGCGCACAAGTCGAGCGCACCCAGCAGGAGGTGGAGCGCGCCGGCGCACCCGAGACCGCCGGCGGCATCGCATGGCTCGCGCGAGCGCGGTCGTTGGCTGCGCGTTTGCGCACGAGTGACGAGGCGGTCAAGCTGTGGCTCGAACAGCCGTTGCCGCCGGACGCGGAGTTGCTGCAAACGGGCGAGGGGGTCGAGGCATACATCGACGCGATGCTCGGGGCGACGTGGGACTACGACCACGACCTGGTCGTCCTCGCCGGCTCGAAACTCGAGCCGGTCGCGCGCGCGCTGCTCGCGCAGGGACAAAAGCGGATCGCCGCCTACGTTCCGTCCGGGGATCACGCCTACCCGCCCGAGGTCCGCGTCGCTTCGACCCACGAGGAGCTGCAGGCCATCACCCTGGCTCTCAACCCCCATCCACCGGCGCGCGTCGCGTCCAAGCGCCACCCCGACAGCGATGTGACGGCCGAGGATCACGAGGCGGCGATGACCAAGGTCGAGCGCGCGCTGTCGGAGGTCCGCGTTCAGTTCAACACGGTCAAGAATTTCGCGCCCACGTGGGTCGCCCAGGGCATCGCGAATCTTGCCGCGGTGGCGTCGTGGCCATCGATCGCGCCGCTGCGCGGCGCGTTCGCCGGCGTGCCCGCCGTCGTCGTCGCGCCGGGCCCATCTCTGGCGAAAAACGTCGACGTGCTGCGACGGCTCAAGGGACGTGCATTGATCATCACGTTCAGCCACACGCTCAAGGCGCTGGCCGCGGCGGACGTCGTCCCCGACCTCGTGCTGTGCGCCGACCCGCAGGACGTCCGCTATCACTTCGACGGCGTGTCGCTCGCGGACGTCGGCGCGATGATCAACGGCGTGACCGTGCATCCGGCGCTGTTCGAACTCGGGGCGCCGCGCTACTTCACGTTCGCCGCCAACAGCCAACTCGACGACTGGATCTACGAGTCGTTCGGCGACGAGGCGCGCCTCGACGGCGGCGGGTCGGTCGCCACGTCCGCCTGTACCCTCGCGCTGCAGCTCGGCTGCGACCCGATCGTGTTCGCGGGGCTCGACCTGTCGTTTCCCGGCGGCAAGTATTACGTGGACACCAGCTGCGACGGCCAGACCGAGGTGGTCAGGCGCGACGACGGCAGCCTCGTCGTGCGCGGCTGGAGCGAGGGCTTCAAGAACCTTCAGGTCGTGCGCGGCGCCGAGGAGTCGCGCGTACAGGCAGCGGTCGAACTGCCCGGCTACCACGGCGGCACCGTCGTGACGAACTTCATGCTCAGCCTGTTCCACAAATGGTTCGAGGAACAGGTGGCCGAGCACGGCGACCGCGTGCGGTTCATCAACGCCACGGAGGGCGGTGCTCGCATCGCCGGCACCGAGCAGCTGCCGCTGGCCGAGGTCGCGAGCCAGGTTGCGACCTCGGGCGCGGGCGATGTCGACGTCGCCGCGGTGCTCGACCGTGCGGTCGCCGACCTGGACGTTCGCGGCCGTCGAGCCGCGCTGAAGCGGCGACTCGACGACATGGTGTCCGCCGTCGATCGCGTCCGCTCTCTCGCCGGCAGGTGCCGATCCCTGGCGGCGCGCGCGGCGATCGACGACGGCGCTCTCGCGCAACTTCAACAGGTCGAGGCGCAGCTATCCGACGCACTGGCTCCGGTGTTGTTCGTGTCGCTGGTGGCGCAAGACGAAATTGCCGCGGCGGTCGGCCGCGCGCAGTCGGCCGCGTCGGTCGCGGACACGCTCGCGGCATCGAGCGATCTGTTCGCAACGATCAAGACGGTCGCCGATTGGTTGTACCCACTTCTTTCTGAGGCACGAGACAAAATCTCCTAAAGCTGCTCCGAGGGCGGTCGAATCACGGAACGTAGCGGCGTGTCGCCGCCCACACCAGAAGGAGGAGAATCCATGGCTGTCTCAATCGTTACCAACACCGCATCGCTAGGCGCGCAGCGACACCTCAGTCGCACGCAATCGCGCATGGCGGACAACATCAACCGACTGGCGTCGGGCTTGCGGATCAACCGGGCGTCCGACGACGCCGCGGGGCTGGCGATCAGCGAAAAACTCAAGTCGCAGATCCGCAGCCTGTCGCAGGCCAGCCGCAACGCCAACGACGGCGTCAGCCTCACTCAGGTCGCCGAGGGCGCAATGGATCAGATGCAGGGCATCGTGTCGCGCATGCGCGAACTCGCGATCCAGTCGGCCAACGGCACGCTCGGCGCGACCGAGCGCGGGTTCATCCAGACCGAGTTCTCGGAGCTTCGCACCGAGCTCGACCGCATCTCGTCCGTGACCGAGTTCAACGGGCAGAAGCTGCTCGACGGTTCGGCGTCCGCGGGTCTCACGATGCAGGTCGGCATCAACAACACCGCCAACGACCGCGTCACGATCAAGATCACCAAGCTGGCGTCGGACACGCTGGGGTCCAGCACGAAGCTCAGCGCGGCTTCTCTGTCGACCGCGACGAAGGCCCAGGCCGCGATCGCGGTGTTCGACAAGGCGATCAGCCAGCTGTCGGATGCCCGGGCCAAGCTCGGCGCGGCGCAAAACCGGCTGACGGTGACGATGGACAACCTGTCGGTCGCCCACGAGAACCTGTCTGCCGCCAATAGCCGGATCCGGGACGTCGACGTCGCCGAGGAAACGGCAGCGTTCACCCGCAACCAGATCCTGTCGCAGGCGGGCGTCTCCGTCCTCGCGCAGGCCAACCAGTTGCCGTCGGTGGCGCTGTCCCTCTTGGGATAGTCGCGGCGAGGATTGGCGCCGGAGAGAGGGGGCCGGCGCCAATCCCGTCTGGCCGCTCGCCCGGCTCCGCAGGGCGGCCGCAGGGCGGCCTCTGACCTGACGACGCGAGCGATCGCGAAGCGAGGTCGGAGGCCGCCTATTTTTGTTGTCGGACCGCGTAGTCGCTCCGGTCGGCGCGCGCGGGTCTCGGCGCATTGCACGTCGGGGCCGCGCGCCGTACGCTCGCTCCATGCCGTTGCGCCGGGACCCGCGGCTGCGGGCGCTTTCGTCGGACCATCATCGCGCGCTCGTGCTCGCGCGCCGGGCCGCACAGGCCGCCGACGCGGGCGGCGCCGCGGCCGCCGAGGCGTGGCGCGCGCTGGCCGACACGTTCGCGCGCGAACTCGAACCCCATTTCGCGGTGGAGGAGCAGGTGCTGCTGCCGGCCCTGCGCGAGGCAGGCCACGGCGGTCTGGTCGACCGAACGCTCGAGGATCACGTCGCGCTGCGCGCATACACGTCCGCCGACATGGAACCCGCGGCGGGACTGCGCGGCTTTGCCGACCGGCTCACATCGCACGTTCGGTTCGAGGAGCGGGAGCTGTTCGAGGTCGCCCAGCGGGCGCTGCCGGACGGTGCACTCGACGCCGTGGCCGCGGCCGCGGAGCGCGCGCAGCCGGCGCGGTGATCGCGGCCCGCGGCCGCGGCGCGCGCAGACGGCGCGGTGATCGCGGCCCGCGGCCGCGGCGCTACGACGCCTTTTGCACGACGTGCGCGTTGACCGCGGCGATGTCGGGATGGGCGCGGACGTACGCGCGCACCTCGCGCCAGGGCGCCAGACGCCGCCCCAGATCGAGCGCGCGGTACAGCGCCGCGACCGCCACGAAGTCCGCCTCGGTGTCCACCGTCCACCGCAGGTCCGAGTCGTCGCCGTCCGGGTTGGTGACGGACGCGGTCTTGAACCACTCGGGCCGGCGGTGAATCAACCAGGTCACGTGCTCGCGCGCCGGACGCGTGCCGGCGATGCGGTCGAGCCGCGCGAGCACGTCCGCGTGCAGCGCCTCGGCATCGAGTCCGCGCGGGAAGGTCCGCACGAGCACGTTGGCCGCGTAGTCGACCTGCGGCGACAGCGCGGCGATGACGTCGTCGACCACGGCGGGATCGAGCAGCGGGCAGTCGGCCGTGATGCGCACGACGCGATCGGCGTGCGCCATTCGCGCGGCGGCCGCGTACCGGCCGAGCACGTCGGTCTCGCTGCCGCGAAACACGCGCGCCCCCGCCGCCGCCGCGACCTCGGCGACCGCGTCGTCGCCCGCGGCATCGGACGTCGCGACCACGACGTCGTCCACGCGGTTGCAGCGCTGTACGCGCGCGACGACGTGCGCCAGCATCGGCGCACCGGCCAGTGGGCGCAACACCTTCCCGGGAAGGCGTGTCGACCCGGCGCGGGCCTGAACGATCGCAACGGTGCGGGTCATGGCGTGGCGGACCTCCGGCGAGCGATTGCGGTCACGGCGCGGCTGCCTGCTCCGTCCACCGATAGACGTGCCACGTCCGGCCGGCGCGCCGCGCGCACGCGCGCCAGCTGAATCCGGCGGCGCGGAAACAGCCGGCGCTCGCGCGGTTGTCGGGATGGATCCAGGCGTCGATCGGCACGCCCGGGTGGCGCCGGGCGTACGCGCGGCACGCGGCGGCGACGGCGGCGCGGCCGATCCCGGCGCCGCGATGCGCCGGATCGAGCGCAATCGACACGACCGCCGCGCCGTCGCGTGCGCGGTGTACGGGGACCACGCCGGCCGGCTCGCCGTCGCGACAGATCACCGCGAGCGACGCCGAGGGATCGCTCAGTGCGCGGGTGAACCATCGCCGGTGCTCGTCGAACGGGATGGGCCGCGGGTCAACCGACACGGCGCGCACGTCGGGCGCGTTGTTGATTTGCCACACGTACTCGCAATCCGCGGGCGTGGCGGCGCGCAGCGCGACGGCGGCGCCGCTCGCGGGCACGACGGCGGTGCCGGCCGGGTGGACGGCGCCGGGCGCGGGTCGTTCAGTCTGCGATGTCGGCATCGGTGAGCCCCGTTTCCGCCGGCAGATCGCGCGCGGCGCGCCGGCCGAGAATCGCCGGCAGCGCAGCCGGGGGAAGGCCGGGCTGTCGCTTTCCGCACCGCAGCACGGCCACGTTCGACCGGTCGAGCACCTCGCCGGCCCGAATGGGCCGCCGCGTCATGATCGTCCGCCGCGCGAACGCCCGCAGTTCGCGCTCGACGGGAAGCGGCACCTTGCGGCCGTCGCCGAGCACGCGCTCCGTCGCCCGGATGGCGCGGACCATCGCGGCCAGCTCCGCGGGTTCGACGGCGAAGGCGTGGTCCGGTCCGGGCAGTTTGTTGTCGAGCGTCACGTGCTTCTCGACGACCACAGCTCCCAGCGCCACGGCGGCGGCCGGCGCGGTGATCGGATCGCGCGTGTGGTCCGACAGCCCCGCCGGAACGCCGAACGCGTCGGCGAGCGTGCGCACCGCGCGCACGTTGGCCTGGTCCAGCGGCGTCGGGTAGCTCGCGGTACACTGCAGCAGCACGAGGTCGTCGTTGCCGGCGCCACGCACGACGTCGACGGCGGCGCCCACCTCGTCCAGCGACGCCGTCCCGGTCGACAGCAGCACGCGCTTGCCCTTGGCCGCGACGTGGCGCACGAGCGGGTGGTGCGTCATCTCGTAACTGGCGATCTTGTGCGAGGCGACGAACGGGTCCACGGCGTCCACCGATTGTTCGTCGAACGCCGACACCAGGAAGTCGATCCCGCGGTCCGCGCAGTGGCGGGCGAGCGGCTCGAGCCACGACGCGGGCATCTCGAGGTCGCGGATGATGTCGTAGATCGACCGCGGATCGCCGAGGTAATCGCTCGCGCCGGCGGAGCGCGGATACAGCTCCTCGGCCTTGAACAGCTGAAACTTGACGGCGTCGGCGCCCGCGTCCGCGGCGACGTCGACCAAGCGGTGCGCGACGTCGCGATTGCCACAGTGGTTCGATCCCGCCTCGGCGATGATGTAGCAACTCATGCGGCAGCCTCCGTGCGCGCGGCGACGAGCTTTGCCAGCGCATCGGCGACGCGGTCGGCGCCGCGTCCGTCGACCAACTCGCTGAACCGGCGCGCCAACCGCCGGCGGACGGCCGCGTTGCCCGTGAGCGCCGCGATCGCGGCGGCGACGTCGCCGGCGGGCGCGTCGAGCAACCACGTCCCGCCGAGCACGTACCGGTCGCGCGCGAGCGCGGCGGCGACCTCGTGCTGGTTGCCGGCGATCACGAACGCGGCGGTCGGCACGCCGAAGTACGCGAGCTCCCACAGCACGGTGCCGGCCGCGCAGATCGCCGCGTCGGCCGTCGCCATCAACCACGCGACGTCGCGCGGCGCGCGCGCCAGCTCGACCACGTGTCCGCTCGCCGTCGCGCACGCGGCGGCGGCGTCCAGCTCGCCGTCGTCGGCGTAGCCGGGCCCGACCAGGACCGTGGCGATCACCGCCGGTGCGGGCGGCAACAGCCGAAGCACGCGCGCCGCCGACCGCGTCGGATCCGAGCCGCCGAACGCGATCAGCACGCGCAGCGGCCGCCGCCGACCGCGCCGGCCGCGCGCCCGCCGAGGCCCGCCCACGTGCGCGAAAAACTCGCCGCGCAGCAGCGCGTAGCGCGGGCCGGCGAGATCGGCGCCCGTTGCGCCGTAATTGGGATCGATGGTCACGTCGGCCGGGCGGTCGCCTCGTCCGAAGTCGTCGATCACCGCGACCCCGAGCCCGGCGCGCCGGATCGCGTCGCAGTAGTCGGCGTCGAACCGGTAGCCGTCGATCACGCACGCGCCGGCGCGAAGCGCCATGGCCCGCGCCGCCGTCGCCGCGGCGTCGTCCGCCGATCCGACCGCCGCGTCGATCGCGACGACCGGAATCCCGCGTGCCTCCGCGAGCGCCGTCACGGCGCCCGCGTCCGGGCCGACGGCGATGTGAGCGGTGCCGCCGCGCCGCCGCCACGCGTCCGCCAACGCGATCGCGCGCGCCAGGTGGCCCGCGCCGACCGCCGGCGATGCGTCAGCGCGGAGCAGCAACGCGCCGGTCACGCCGCAATCCTCACCGCGCGGCCGAGCAGCGCGCGCGTCTGGTCGAGGGTGAGCCGCAGTTCGGGCCGGTCACTCGAGTACGCGACGCCCTCCGGCAGCGGCACGCCCTCGCGACGCGGCGGATCGCCGTGGAACGCAAACTCGGGGTAGATGACGATCAGGTCGCCGAGATCGTTCGCCCGCCGCGACTCCTCGACGCTCACGAGCGTCTCGTGCAGCTTTTCGCCCGGCCGAATGCCGATGGTCTCGCGCGGCACGCCGGGCGCGATCGCCTCGGCGAGGGTCACGATGTCGGTCGTCGGCAGTTTCGGAATGAAGATCTCGCCGCCGCGCATCCGCGACAGTCCCTTCAGCACGAGGTCGATCGCGCCGTCCATGTCGATCCAGAACCGCGTCATTCGCTCGTCGGTGATGGTGAGCTTGCCGCGGCGGGCCTGCTCCTCGAACAGAGGAATCACGCTGCCCGCGCTGCCCATGACGTTGCCATAGCGCACGATCGAAAACCGCGTCGGCTGGTCGCCCGCGTACGCGTTGGCCGCGATCAGCAGCTTCTCCATGCACAGCTTGGATGCGCCGTACAGGTTCGCCGGCGCGACCGCCTTGTCGGTGCTCAGCGCGATCACCTTACCGACGCCCGCCTCGAGCGCGGCCTCGACGATGTTGCGAGCGCCCTCGATATTCGTCCGCACCGCCTCGATCGGGTTGTACTCGCAGATCGGCACGTGCTTCATCGCGGCCGCGTGCACGACGATGTCGACGCCGCGAAATGCGGTGCGCAGGCGGTCGCGGTCGCGGATGTCGCCGACGAAGAACCGCAGGCGACTGTCGCGCAGCGCCCGTTCCATTCGATAGTGCTTCTGCTCGTCTCGACTGAACACGATCAGGCGGCGCAGGCGGCTGTCGCTCAGCGCCCGTTCGGTGAACGCGCGCCCGAACGAGCCGGTGCCGCCGGTGACGAGAACAGACCGTCCATCGAGAATCGACATCATGGAGTACCTCCTGCGGCGCGCCGGGCGGCGGGCGCCAGCGCGGCGATGACCGCGTCCGCGACCCGGTCGACGTCGGCGTCGGTCATCGCGGGAAACATCGGCAGACTCAGCGCGTGCCGGTAGTACTCGGCGACGCCGGGCGGATCCGGCAGGTCGCCGTATCGCGCGCGGTAGTAGGGGTGGTGCGACAGCGGGATGTAGTGGACCTGCGTGCCGATCCCGGCGGCGGCGAGCGCGCGCATGACCGTCGCGCGATCGCACCCGTACCGCTCGAACGGAACGAGGGCGATCATGAGGTGGTAGGCGGATTGGGCGTAGCTCGGCTCGCGCTGCAGCGACACGATCCCGTGCAACCGTTCGCGGTAGCGCGCCGCGATCGCGCGCCGACGCGCGAGCCACGCCGGCTGTTTGGCGAGCTGCGCGCGGCCGAGCGCGCACAGGATGTCCGGCAGCCGATAGTTGTAGCCGAGCTGTTGCACCTCGTAATACCAGGGACCGGGGCTCGGCTGAACGAACTGGTCCGGCTCGCGCGCGATGCCGTGGTGCCGCAGTCGATCGATGCGGCGCTTGAGCGCCTCGTCGCGCACGGCCACCGCGCCGCCTTCGCCGGTCGTGATGTGCTTGACCGGATGAAAGCTGAAGGTCGTCGCGTCGGCGTAGCGACACGAACCGATCGGTGCCCCGCGGTACACCGCGCCGAGCGCGTGGGCGGCGTCCTCGACGAGCCACAGGCCGTGGCGGTCGCACAGATGCCGCAAAGCGGTCAGTTCGCACGGCAAGCCGCCCAGATGCACCGCCACGACGCCCTGCGTGCGCGGCGTGACGAGCGCCTCGACCGACGGCGGGTGCAACGTGCCGGTGGTCGGATCGACGTCGGCAAACCGGACGGTCGCGCCGAGTTGGTGCGCCGCGCTGGCCGTCGCCGAGAACGTCACCGGCGAGGTGATGATCTCGTCGCCCGGCCCCAGGCCGAGCGCCGCATACGCCAGGTGGAGCGCCGCGGTGCCGTTGGCGCACGCGCTCACGTACGGCGCGCCCACGTACATCGCCAGTTCGCGTTCGAATGCGTCCACCTGTGGGCCTTGGGTGAGCCGCGCCGACCGAAGCGCGGCGACGACCGCGGCGACGTCATCGTCGTCGATCGTCTGGCGGCCGTACGGCAGGTCGGCGGCCGGGTTCCGCGTGGCGGTGGACATGGCACCCGCTTGCGAATGCGATTTTCGGACCAGCGATAACGCGCGGAGAACCCGGCCGGACGGCGCGCGGGTGTCGTCAGCGTTGACGGGCCCAACGCGCCTTCGCGCCGCGCGTGGCGCGGGCTGTCAAGTTTGACGCGCGGCGGTGCGCGCGATCACCACATTCTGGCCGTCTACGGCGGGCACGAAAGCTGCAGTCATGGCGCGACATGAGCGTCCTCCACACGTCGGGTAGCCTGGAAATCACGGTGCCGCACGTCCTCGTCGTCGACGACGATCCCGAGGTGCGCACCTATCTCACATCGACGCTGACCTCGCTCGGCTTTGCGGTCGTGGCCGTCGCCGACGGGCTCGCGGCGTTGCGCGAGATCGAACGCTGCAAACCCGACGTGGTCCTGGCGGACGTTCGGATGCCCGGCATGGACGGCATGCTGCTGCTCGATGCCGCGCGCACGGGCAACGATCTGTGCGACGTGCCCATCGTGCTGATGTCCGGCTATGCGGACGAGGCGCTCCGCGTCGAAGCCTTCGAGCGCGGCGCGGCCGACTTCGTGCTCAAACCCGTGGCGGCCGGCGACCTGGCGGCGCGACTGCGGGTGCGGGCGCGCGACGCGGCGCGGCTGGCGCGGCTCGAGCGCGACAGCCTGGTGGATGCGCTCACGGGGGTCGCGAACCGCCGCGCGGTCCAGCGCGCGCTCGACACCGAGCTGCGCCGGGCCCGCCGCAATCGCCGCAGTCTGGCCATTTTGGTCATCGACATCAACGACTTCAAGGACATCAACGACACACACGGGCACTTGGCCGGCGACGAGGTGCTTCGCCAGGTCGCGCGACGCCTGCGCATGACCTTGCGCGCGACCGACGTGGTCGGCCGCATCGGCGGGGACGAGTTCCTCGTGGTGTTGCCCGAGCAGGACGAGCGCGGCGCGCAGCTCGCCGCCGACCGCGTGCGGTTTGCCGCCGCCGAGGTCCGCGTCGGCGGCGCCCCCATCCGGCTGTCGATCGGGATCGCGTGGACTCCAGACGGCGAGATCGACGCCGACGATCTGTACCGGGCGGCCGACGCGACGATGTACCGCGACAAGCGAGCGGCGCGCGCCCTGCGCGCCGCCCGGATCGCGTAGAGCGCCGGCCGCCGGTTTCGCTCGGCGTGCGCCGGTCCGATCGAGCGTCGGGTTGCGGACGCCCCACATCGTTTGCCACGATGGTCGACGGGGAGCGGGCGAGTCGATGACCGCGCCGACACAGGAACGTTATCGCATCTTGGCGTTGGACGACCAGCGCGAGACGGTCCTGTCGCTGCAGCGCGCGCTGCGACCGCGGGGCTTCGACACCGAGCCGTACACCGACGCCGCGCGCGCGCTCGACGCGCTGGCGTCGCAGCCCGACAGCTACGATGCGGCGCTGTTCGATGTCGTGTTGCCGGACGTAAGCGGCATCGACGTGCTCCGCCGCGCCAAGCGGATCGCACCCGACCTCCCCGTGGTCATGCTCACCGGCGACGAGCGCGCCAAGACCGCCGTGCAAGCGCTGCACGCCGGTGCCTTCGGTTACCTCACCAAGTCGACCGACGACGTCGACAGCATCGCGCACACACTGGCGCAAGCCGCACGGCAGCGGCTGCTCCAGCGCCGCGCCGCACAGCTCGAACGCAGCCTCGAACGCGTCTACGGCTTCGAGCACATGATCGGCCAGAGCGCCGCGATGCGTCGCGTGTTCGACGCGGTCACCAAGGTGGCCGAGTCGGACTTTGGCGTGCTCGTCCGCGGCGAAAGCGGCACCGGCAAGGAACTCGTCGCTCGCGCGATCCACGAACGCAGCGCCCGTGCGTCGGGGCCGTTCGTGGCGCTCAACTGCGCCGCGCTACCGGAGGCGCTCGTCGACAGCGAGCTGTTCGGCCACGAGCGCGGCGCGTTCACCGGTGCCGTCGGCGCGCGCGAAGGCGCATTCGAGCGCGCCAACGGCGGCACGCTGTTTCTCGACGAGATCGGCGACATCCCACCCGCGGTGCAGCTTCGCCTGCTGCGCGTGCTGCAGGAGCGCGAGGTCGTCCGGGTCGGCGGCGGCGCACCGCGTCCGGTGGACGTGCGCGTGATCGCCGCAACCCACGTGGACCTCGAACGCGCGGTTTCCGACGGACGATTTCGCCAGGACCTGTACTATCGGCTCAACGTCGTCCACATCGACCTGCCGCCGCTGCGCGACCGGCTCGACGACGTGCCGCTGCTCGTCGCGCACTTCGTCGCCAAGCACGCCGACCGATCGGGCCACTCGCCGCCGACGTTTTCGCCCGCGGCGATCGAGGCGTTGTGCTCCTACGACTGGCCCGGCAATGTGCGCGAACTCGAAAACGTCGTCCAGCGACTGCTCGCGCTCGTGCCCGGTGACGAGATCCGCCCCGAGCACCTGCCCTCGCGCGTCGTCGGCGCCAGCTCCGGCCGGCTGCGCGCGGTCGTCGTGCCCGAGCCGCAGCCGGTCGTCGACGACCTGGCGTGGACCGACGGCATGCCGTTCGCCGAGGCTCGGCGGCTGGTGCAGGAACGGTTCGAGCGCGCGTACGTCACGCGCCTGCTGGACCAGGTCGACGGGAACATTGCCGAAGCGGCCCGCCGCGCGGGGATGGATCGCTCCAACTTCCGGCGCGTGATGATCCGCGCCGGCGTCACGGCCGACAAGCCCAGACGCGCATAGGCGACCGCCCTTTCGCCGTGGGCCACGGTCGCACGTGCGACGGCGCTGTCAGCGCGGCTTCGGCCGCGCGCTCGCGGTGTCTCCCAGCAGTTCGCGCGTGTACGCCGCGTAGACGTCCCACGCCGCTTCGGTCGCGCCGGCGAGCGCCTCGGCGTCCAACCCGAAGCCGTCGGCGAGATCGCGATCGGCCGCCCCGAAGTCGAAGTCGGCTCGCCCGATCGATCGGGCGAGTGCGACGAGGCGCACCGCGTCGACGATCGGCGACGGCAGCTCGAGCGCGTCGATGTCGGCTGGCGCGTGATGAAACTGCATCACGTAGGGCAGGTCCGGCGGCAGGTTCCATTTCGCTGCCACCAGTGCGCCGACGTCGCAGTGGTCGTACCCGAACGCCGCGCGCTCCCGCTCCACCTGCTCGTCGGAGTCGGGCTCGCCGACCACATCGGTGTATGCGTCCGCGCGCAGCCGCGCGAGGACGAGCGACCCGAAGTCGTGCAGCAAGCCGCACAAGAATGGTTCGCGCACGGCGATGCGCCCGGCTCGCGCGAGCGACGCGGCCAGCGCGGCACATCGCAACGACCGATCCCACAGCGCGTGGATGAACGGCGACGTCGGACCGCCGACCAGGGCGGCCGTCACCGTGAGCGCACGCACGTCGCGAAGCCCGAGTCGCACGATCGCCCCGCGGAGGTTGTCCACCGGCCGCGGAAAGTACGCGCTGTTGGCGACCTTCATGAGCCGAGCCGTGAGGCCCGGGTCCGGTGCGATCGCATCGACCACGTCGGCGAGATCGCAGTCGGGATCGGCCGTAATCGACAGGACGCGCTCGGCGACGGACGGCAGCGTCTCGAGTTGGTCCAACTCGGCGACCGCCGTCTCGAGCTCACTGAGCGTAAATTCGGTGTCGCTAGCCGGTATGACTTGCATGGATCACCTCTGCCGGCACCAGCGCGGCGGCCACCGTGCGGAGCTTGTCCCAGTCGATCGGTTTGAGGATGTAGTACGACACCCCGGCGTCGCGCGCGGCCGCGACGCGCTCGCGCGAACTCACCGCGGTGATCGCTACGTAGCGCGCAGACGATCCGGCGCGCCGCGCGGCATCGACGAGGGGCAATCCGCCGAGCCGCGGAAGCAACAAGTCGAACGTCACCACGTCGGGCGCGTGCTGCTTGATCGCGTCGAGTCCGCTGAGCCCGTCGTGCGCGATCGCGCACACGAGCAAGCCGCAGTCGGTCAGCACCTCGGCGATCGACCGGGCGATCGCAGCCGATTGCTCGACGACGACGACGCGCGCGGTCATGGTGCACCTGCCTGCATGAGCACGCGGTGGATCTCGGCGACGGTCGTCTTGCCTTCGAACAGCAGCTCGATCCCTCGCCGAACCATGTCTTCCATGCCGTTTTCGCGCGCCGCGGCGGCCAGCTCGGCGGTCGTCGCGCCGTCTGCGATCATCTGTCGCATCCGATCGGTGACCTCCATCAGCTCGTAGACCAGCAGGCGGCCTTTGTAGCCGGTAAAGTCACAGTCGGCGCAGCCGCGAGCGCGGCGCCACCTGACGCCCGGCAACGCGGCTCCGGGCAATACCGACGCGACCTCGTCGGCCGACGGCGAGTACACTTCGCTGCATACCGGGCACACTTTGCGAATCAGGCGCTGCGCCAAGATCGCGTTGACGGTCGGCGCAATCGTGTAGCGCGGAATCCCGAGTTCGATCATGCGCTGGATCGCCGACGGCGCGTCGTTCGTGTGCAGCGTCGACAGCAGTAGGTGTCCGGTCATCGCGGCCTCGGTCGCGATCACGCCGGTCTCGCGATCGCGGATTTCGCCGACGAGAATGACGTCCGGGTCCTGGCGCAAGATCGCGCGCAGCGCGAGGGCGAACGTGACGCCGCGCTTGGGGTTGACCGCGATCTGGTTGAGCCCGCGGATCTGATACTCGATCGGATCTTCGATGGTGACGATGTTGATGGTGGGATCCATCCGCTCGAACAGCGACGCGTACAGGGTCGTGCTCTTGCCCGATCCGGTCGGGCCGGTGACGAGCACCATGCCGTGCGGCTTGCGAATCTGTGCGCGGAGCCGGTCGAGCACGGCGCCGCCGAAGCCCAGATCGGCAAGCGACCGCTGCACGTTGGACTGGCCGAGCATGCGGATGACAACCTTCTCGCCGTGCGCCACCGGGACCACCGAAATGCGCAGGTCGACCTCTTGGCCGTCTTTGCGCATACGCACGCGCCCGTCCTGTGGCACGTACCGCTCCGCGATGTCGAGCTGCGCGAGCACCTTGATGCGCGACGCCACCGGCGGACCGAACGCCTTGGGGAACGTGGGCCCCTCGCGGAGCAGCCCGTCGACGCGAAACCGCACGCCGAGCGACTCGGGTCCGGGCTCGATGTGGATGTCCGACGCGCCGAGCGCGAGCGCGCGCGCGAGCAGACGGTCGACGACCTTGACGACCTGGTCGGACTCGCCATCCTCGCGCAGCCGCGCGACCTCGGCGGCGCTCAGCGACAGATCCTCGACGGACATCGTCTCCAGGTCCGAGACGTCTTCGTCGGCGTAGAACTGGCGGAATCCCTGCTCGAGATCCGACGGCGGCACGACGACGGGTTGGACCGGCGCGCCGACCAGCGACGCCACGTGGTCGAATGCCTCGATCGCGGTCGGGTTGGCGGTCGCGACGTACACCTCACCGCCGGCGTTGCACAGCGGCAACAGCTGGAAGCGCTTGGCGAACTCCTCCGGGACCTTCGCGATCAGGTCGCGCTCGATCTGGAAGTCCGCGAGGCGCGCGCTGGCCATGCCGAAGTGCGCGGCGATGCGCTCGGCCCACTCGGTTTCGTCGATCACCTGCGCCTGGACCAGTTGCCACGCGGGCCGCGACGTATCGTCTGGCGGCTGCGACAGCAGCGCGCGCAGCCGCGCCGTCGTGAGGCGCCCCTCCTGGACCAGCGCGTTGCCGACTCGCTGCGCGACGATCATGGCATCTCCACGTCGGTTAGCCGCCGAACATGGCGTCGATGTCGTCCTGGCCGAGTTCATCGTCGGCGCCGCCGGCGCTCGCGGCTGCCGCCGCCGCATCCGCCGATGCCGTCGCCGCCAGCGCGGCGCGGTTGAGCTCCACCAGCCTCGCGGCGAAGTCGTCGTCGCCGGCCGGTTTCGCGCCGGGCGGCGGCGGCGGCGCGGGCCGGCGGCGCGGGGCCGCGGGGATCGGGCCGACGCGCCGCGGCGACGGGGTGGACGCGCCCCTCGGTGCGGCGATGGCCGCGGAGCGCTCCCAGCCGGCGTCGACCGGCGCGCCGTCGACGCGAACGGCGCCGCCGGCCGCGGCGGGCGGGGCCGTCACGCGAGCCGACCCGCCGATCCGGGCCGCCGTCGATGCTGGGGTTCCGGACCGGGCCGCCGTCGATGCCCGCTGTCCGGGCGCGGCCGCCGTCGATGCCGGGGTTCCGGACCGGGCCGCCGTCGATGCCCGCTGTCCGGGCGCGGCCGGACGGCCGCTCGCCGACGCGCGCGCGTCCGCGGGCGCGACCGCGCGAGGTGCGACCGGCGAGCGATCTCGTTCGCCGGCGCCGGCCGAGGTCCGGGACGCGCTTGACGCCGCGGGCTCACGTGCGGTGGCCGACCGCGCCGCGGCGTCGAGCGCACCGCCACACTGGCCGCAAAACCGATCGCCGGCGTCGTTGTCGCCCCCGCAGCGCCCGCAGGGCACGCCGAGCGCTGCGCCGCACGCGCGGCAGTACCGCCGGTGCGGCCGGTTGGCTTCGCGACAGCTCGGGCACGCGCGGTTCGCGTCCATCATACCCGGGGTATCGGCCACCCGCGGGGCGGCTTGACCCCACCTGCGGCCGCACCCCCGCGCCCGCGCCGTCAGGCGGGTAGGTCCACGGCCAGCCGCAGACCGGCGCGGTGGATACGCCACGCCTCGGGGCCGTCCATGAACGGGATCTCCAGCGTGACGACCTCGAGCCCGCGATCCCGCCCGTACTTGGAGCCGAACGAGCCGGGCGTCGGGTAACCGATGTCGCCGACGACCGGATAGCCGGTCCGGCCGGCCATCAGCTCGGCGAGCGCGCGGCCGCTGCCGTCGTAGTTGATTACGTGCAGCGGCGAGTGCAGCGCGACGAATCGCGTCGCGCCGATGCGATCGATCAGGTCCACGAGAGCGCGCGTCTCGGGCTCGGACTCCGGGTGGGCACCCGGGAAGTAGCCCGGCCGGTGGTCGGCGCACCAATCGGCCGCGGCGAAGTTTCGGTTCAGGTCGACGTCGTTGGCGTTGTTCTTCGTGCCCGCCGCCAGACCATCTGGGTTGAGGATCGGAACGATCCACGTGTCGCGGCCGGGCGGCTCGGCGTCGAGTTCGCGCGCCAACTCGAGCAAACAGTGAACGCCGAGCGGCTCGTCGCCGTGGATCGCGCCGAACAACACCACCGGGCGTTTGTGACCGCAACCGGCCGCGGCCGCGTAGTGCACGGCGCCGATGGGCCGGCCGAGAACCGAGGCGCCGATGTCGACTTCCCGTTTCAGGTGTGTTCGAGGCGTTTGCCGACGAGCGAGGCGACGCCGTAGCCGGTGAGTGCGAGCCACGAGGCCATCAGCGCGGGCGCGTGGAACCACTGGCCGGGTACGCGCAGGACGCCTGCCGCGTCGTGGACGAGCGCGCTGCGGACGGCGACGGCCCACATGCCGATCGACAGGTAGAGGATCGCCGCAAGGGCGGCGCCGCCGGCGCCCGCCGAGGTCGACGGCGGCGCCCACGCCGCGAGCGCCCACAGCGCGAGCGCCGCGCCCAACAGCAGATAGACGGCGGCAAACCGGGCGCCCCAGTGCGAGCCGCCGAGGAGGTTCCAGGCGACCGCGATCGAGGAGGTACCGTCGCCCGGCATCACGTACGCCGCCAACACGATGGCGGCGCCGGCCGTGGCGACGAGACGCCCGGCGAGCGCCGCCGGGTATTGGGAGCGAATCAGGCACCCGGAGGCGAGCACCGCCAGTCCGGCGATCAACAGGTGTGACGCATCCCCGGGCAGCGCGCCCGGTCCGAGGGACACGGTCCACGCCGCGAGCGATGCGATGCCGACGACGGCGGCTACGACGGCGCGAGCCACCGTGGACAAGCCGCGCACGGCGGCGGCAACCCCACATGCGACCGCCGTGAGCGCGATGGCGAGGGCGCGCAGCCGCACGTCCGCGGAGGCCGAACCGAAGGCCGACCACACGAACTGCGCCGCACCACCGGCGGGGACCGCGACCGGTGCCGCGAGCGACACGACGCTGGCGCCAGCCCCCAGTGCGAGCGCGCGGCGCAGATGCGCCGCCCACGGCTCGACCGGACGCGCCATGCGCGTGCCGGTCTGCGACGCGAGGTAGGGGGGCATCTCCGGCGCGGCGGCGGCGGGCGCGGGCGCGGCGGCGCCAGCGGCGGGCGCGGGTTCGGCGGGCGCGGGCGCGGCGCCAG
>RFGE01000196.1 GCA_003696105.1 Deltaproteobacteria bacterium
CGCGATGGCCGACGACCTCACGCCGGAGGAGGCGACCTCTTTGGTCATGGTCCTGGGCGACCGGTCGTTCATCGGCGGGATGCAGGCCTGCGCGCAGCGAAAGAAGCTGCCCCCTTGGCTGAAGAAATACCTGATCAAGGGGCTTTGCACCCTGGCCGCCAAATTGTGCTGCGAATACGCGCCCGATCTCTGCGATGCGTGCGAGACGGCCGAGTATTTCTGCCTCGTGTGGACCAAGCCGGGCGGCAAGGGCAAGCCGCCCAAGCCTCAGCCGTAGCTCCCTGCTTGAGGGCGGTCGACCGGCCGCGGGGAGGCGGGATCCGCCCCGCCTTCCCGCGGGTCGGCTCGGCCCGGCGGCGTGGCGCGCGCCGCCGCGGCTCGAGTCGGCCGCCGCGCGCGGCGCCGCGGCGGCCGCCGCCCGGCGCGCGCCGGCACGAACTCGGAGCGCGTTGGTCAATTATGGATGACCGCGATGCACTGTGCGGGGTCATCACGGCGAGCCGACGACGGCGGTGTGCCCTGTCGCGCAGGCCCGACGCCGCCGGCGACGCGAGCGGGCGACGGCTGCAGGGGACTGGCGCGCTCCGATTTCGTATACTGGTCGCGTCCGCGCGCCGCGACGGACGGACAGGGGGATCAGCGAGCATGGCCGTCGAACTCGCCGCGGTGTTGCAGCGCCACCCGTGGCCGGCGTCGCTGCGCGATACCGGCGTGGAGTGGATGTGGCATTGGCGGTTCGAAGTCGACGCGCCGCCGGACGTGCTATGGCCGCACCTGTCCGACACGAGCCGATTCAACCGCGCGCTCGGCCTCGGGCGCATGCAGTTCGAGGAGCGCGACGGCGCGCTGCACGGCGACGGTCGCAACGGGTTCGTGCGCCAGCAGTGGATCGAGGAGCCGTGGCAGTGGGTGGCGGAACGTGAACTCGCATCGATTCGCGTCTACGCGCGCGGCCTCGCCTACGGGTCGCGCGTCGTCTACGCGCTGGCGCCCAACGGGCGCGGCGGCAGCGAGCTGCACGTTCACTTCACGTGGTTGCCGCGGGGATGGTACGGGCGGTTGGCGCTCGCCCTGGGTATGCGTTGGCTGCGGCGCCAGTACGCGCGCGCGACCGCGCGCCTCGCCCGCGAGCTGCGCGAAGCGTCGCCGCACGATCGGCTGCTGCCTGCGGCCGCGCCGCCGCTGGACGATGCCGCGCGCGCTCGCCTCGACACGTTGCGGGAACAACTGTATGGCGCACCCGTGTCGCGCGCCGTCGTCGATCGGCTCGTCGACCATGTGTCGACGGGTGACGAACTCGAGCTGTACCGCATTCGGGTCGTACCGCTGGCGCGCCGCTGGGGCGTCGACGACGGCGAGTTGTTGGTCGCCTGTCTGTACGCGACGCGCGTCGGCCTGCTCGAACTGAGCTGGGACGTCGTGTGTCCGCACTGTCGCGGCGTCCGGTTCGAGGCTCGGTCGCTGGGCGACGTGCCGGTGCGCGAGGCGTGCGAGGCGTGCGACGTCCAGTTCGCGATCGACGCGGATCGCGCGCTCGAGATCACGTTTCACGTCCACCCGTCGATCCGCGCCGTACCGAAGGTGTTCTACTGCAGCGCCGAGCCGGCGACCAAACCGCACATCCTGGTGCAGCAGACCGTCCCGGCGGGGCAGACGCGCACCGTGCCGACCTCGCTGGCGGCCGGCCGCTATCGGATTCGGGTGCGCGGTCGCGACGGCCATCGCTTCCTCGATGTCGTCGCGGGCGGGCCGGCGGCGGTAACCTGGCGCGCAAGCGACGGCGGCGATCTGCGCGGCGGACCGGGGTGCGAACTCGTGTTGATCAACGACCGCGACGCGGACGCGCGGTTCGTCATCGAGTCGGCCGGCGAGGACGACGACGCGGTGCGGCCGTCGCGCGTGTTCAATCTGCAGGACTTTCGCGACCTGTTTTCGGAGCAGTACCTGGCTGCCGATCTGCAACTGTCCGTCGGCGAGCAGACGATCCTATTTACCGACATGGTCGGCTCGACCGAGTTCTACGGCAGCCGCGGCGATCCGGACGCGTTCATGGAAGTGAAGCGCCACTTCACCGAGGTCTACGCGATCGTGCGGCGCCACCGCGGCTGCGTCGTAAAGACGATCGGCGACGCGGCGATGGCGGCGTTCAGCCGGCCGGCCGACGCGGTCGCCGCGGCGCGCGAGGTGGCGCTGCGCTTCGGCCCACACCGGACCGATACCGCGATTCGGCTGCGCGTGTCGATCAACACGGGACCGTGCATCGCCGTCAATCTCAACAGCGGCATCGACTATTTCGGCGGCACGGTGAACATGGCGTCGAAGCTGCAAGCGAAGGCCGGTGCGGGCGAGGTGGCGATCGCCGCCGCGACCTGCGAGGCGCCCGGCGTGCGCGCGCTGCTCGACGAACTGGGCGCCGAGTTGGAGCCGGACTGCCTGGAGCACCCCGCGCTGCCGGCGCCGCTGCGGCTCGTGCGGTGGAAGGTGGCGCCCGCGCCGTAGCGGCCCGCGCGAGCTGGAGCGGCCCGCTACCCTTGATCGGCGTTGCGTTGCTTGTCGAGGAAGTCCTCGTCGAAGTAGTCGAGCTTGTGCAGCGGCATGATCAGGCTGCTGAGCAGATTGAGCAGGTGGGCATCGATCCGCTTGTAATACCGCGCGCCGAGAGTGAGCTTTACCACCGTGCTCGGCTTGAAATCGGACTGCGCCAGCTTTGCGACGAACTGATCGCAGCGCTTGGCGACGGTGCGCCCTTCGGTCGTCAGCTGCGTCGCGCGCCGTACGTCGCTGGCCTCGAGAACGTCGGCGGTCTCGCGCGTGAAGTTCTCGACGCTGTCACGGATCTGGCGCAACTCGTCGGTGAGCGGGTGGTCGGGAAGCGGCTCGGATACCAACGACGCCGCTTCCGCCAAGTTCTTGGCGTAGTCGCCGAGGCGTTCGACGTCCTTGACCAGGCTCATCATGAGAAGGGCGTACGGGACGTCGTGACGCGCCGCCATCGTGAGGTGGGTCGCCGCGCGCTTGCGGATTTCGCGCTCGAGCTTGTTGACCTGAACGTCTTTCGCTCGAATGTCCTGAATCCGCGCTTCGTCGACGGTGGGCTCCCAGTACATGCGGCTCGCTTCCAGCACCATCTCCTGGGCCAGCCGCAGCATCTGCTTGAATTGCTGGCTCAGTTCGTCGATAGGGCGGTGTCCGCCCCGGAAGATCGAAAGCAACTCCTTCCACATCGTCGTGGCCTCCTAGAACATCCGCGGCAGGAAGATCAGCACCGCCGGGACCCCGTAAAACAATAGCAGCACGTACAGCAGCGCGTACTTGCGCGAGCGGACGGCAACGTTGGCGAGCCACCGGGCGCATCGCAGCGGAATGCGGCGGGCCGGCGGGGCGACGAACACGATCAGCACGCCGGCGACGTTGAACAGAAGATGCACGAGGGCGATGGTCAAGCCGAGCTGGAGGCTCTCGCGCGGAAGAGCGAGCGATGCGATCAGCGCGGTGACCGTCGTGCCGATGTTGGCGCCGACCGTGATCGGAAACACTTGCTCGAGCCGGAGCAGCCCGGCGCCGGCGAGCGGCACGAGCACCGAGGTCGTAATGGAACTCGACTGCACCATGATCGTGACGACGATGCCCACGACGAGGCCGATGTAAGGGTTCTGCTCGGCCGAGCGTTCGACCGCGGTCTCCATGCGGTCGGAGGACAGGATTCGCAGGTTCCTGACGATATAGCCGAGGGTCACGAACAGCAGGATCATCGAGACGACGATCAGCGCGACCGCACGCGCGTGGGGGGAGTCGAACGCGACCGCGATCCCGTGTTCGACCTGGTGGACCACCCATTTGGTTGCGGTTTTCAGCGGGTTGGGCAACTCGCCGCCGCTGCCGCCGGCGAACGCGTGCGCCAGCGCCGCGGCCGAGTGCGACAGCACGCCGGTCGCAAGCTCGAGCGGGAGCATCACCGCGACGGTGAGGAAGTTGAAGAAGTCGTGGCAGGTCGCGGCGGCGAACGCGCGGCGGAACTCCTCCGGGCGCGTGATGTGGCCGAGCGACACAATCGTGTTCGTGACCGTCGTCCCGATGTTGGCCCCCATGATCATCGGCACGGCTTGCGGAATGCTGAGGCTGCCGGCGCCGACCATCGCGACGATCATCGACGTGGTGATCGATGAGCTTTGCGCGAGGGTCGTGCCGAGGATGCCGACGACCAGGGCGACGAACGGGTTGTCGGTTGCCGCGAAGAAGCTCGCGATCGCCTGCTTGCCGAGCGCCTTGAAGCCGGCACCGAGCCCGGTGATCCCGGTGAGAAACGAAACAGCAGGACGACGACCAGGCCGACTCGCAGCCAGAACTGCTGGCGGGACAGCGACGGACTTGCGGGGCGGGTCATGGCGCTCGCGGAGACTGTCTCCGCGTAGGCGCGCCGCGTCAATCCGCGAGCGGCGATTTCCCGGCTGCGACAAGCGGCTCGCAGAATTCCGCTACCGCGCCGGCGATCTCGTCGACCGCGTCGTCGTCCGTGCGGCCGGACCGCCGTAACACGCGGAACCCGTGGTCGGCGGTGTCGACGACGTGCAGGTGCGCGCTCGGCAGGTCCTCGACGACCCGGCGGATGAGATCGAGGCGGGCGAGCGCGTCTCGCGTGCCCTGGACGAACAGCATCGGCGCGTCGATGGCGGCGAGGTGGGCGGCCCGGTCGGTGCCGGGCCGGCGGGGCGGGTGCAGCGGAAACCCGAGGAAGACGAGGCCGCGCACGCCGGGGAGCGGCGCGGCCGCGTGCGCGAGCGACGTCATGCGGCCGCCCATGGATTTGCCGCCGGCCAGCAACGGCAGATCCCCGGCCGTGCGGCGCGCGGCGGCGATCGCCGAGCGGACGGTCGCCGTGAGCCACCGCGCCGGATCGGGCCGCCGCCGTCCCGCCTCCATGTACGGGAACTGGTACCGGAACGTGGCGACGCCGCGCGCGGCGAGCCGGTCGGCCACCGCGTCGAGGAACGGGTGGCGCATGCCGGCGCCGGCGCCGTGCGCGAGCGCCAGCAGACAGCGCGCGCCTCGCGGCCGCACGAGGTGTGCGCTGACCTCGCCGTGCCGTTCGGTCGCGACGAACTTCACGGCCGGGTCCCGATCGCGATCGCGACCGGCTCGGGGGTGCCGTGGCGGATCAACGTGCCGCCGGTGAGGCGGCCGCCCACCTCCAGCCACGGTTGGCCCGTGACCGGGTTGACGCCGTGCGGACCGGCCGGGCGGCCCGCGACGCGGCGCGCGACCAGGCAGGTGGCGGCGACCTCGGCGCGCGCCGACTCCCACCGGCCCGCGTCTTCGGGATCGGCCCACGGGTGGTCCGCGCCCCAGATGGCCGCGCGCCGCCGCGCGACGAGGCGCTGGCGATCGGCCCCGGCGCGGTGCGGGGCGCGCAGGTCGGCGACCACGAGGCGCTGCTCGGCGAGCTTGCGCGCGAACGCCGCGACACCGCCCGCGGCGCGCGCCAGGCGCTCCACTTCGGCTCGCGCGGCGTCCGTCCAACCGGGCGGCGGTTCGCCGCGTCCCGCGCCGGCCACGAGCGCGCGCTCGTACCAGCGCGTCTCCGCCAGCAGGGCGTCGGCGACCGTCGGCTGGCCGGCCGCGAGCCGGTCGCACGCGTCGGCGACGGCTCCGGCCTCCGCCGGCGGCGACGCGGTGAGCACGGCGCGCAGCGCGGCGAGCGCACCGCGGACCGCGTTGAGCCCGTGGCGCGCGGCGTACAGCCGGCGGCCGCGCGCGATGTCGAACCCCATCTGTGCGGCCGCCAGCAGCGTCCACGCGGCGCGGTCGGCCTCGCCGCGCTCGGCGAGCGCGAGCGCGTGGGCGACCGCGGCCGCGGCAGCCGCCTCGAACTCCGCGGGGTCTCCGGATGGCGCGGGCGCGGCGGCGGCCGCCGCGCCGGCCGCGACGAGCGCGGCGACCTCGCCGGCGCGCGCGTCCGCACCGAGGCGGCGCAGCGGCTCGGGCGCGCGGTTCCACCGGTCCGCCATCGCGAACACCGCGTCGGCCGTGTGCGCGCGGGTCGCCATCACGCCCAGGGCCACCCGCCGGGCTTTGTCGTAGCCGTCCGCCATCGCGACGACGCCCGCGGGCGGCGCGATCGGCGGCCGCGCGGTGGCCGGCGGGTCGGCGTCGAGCCGGGTGGCGACCGCCGCGATCGGATCCGACGCGGCGCCGCCCGCGTCCTGTGCCGGTGGCGCGGGGCGGTCGTGCGACCGGCACCCGGCGACCGCGAGCGCGACGACGGCGGCGCCGCACGCGAGCGTCGGTACGTCGTTCATCCGCGGCATTGTAGCCGACCGGCGGCGCGCGTCGCGGTCGTCGCCGCCGGCGCACACCGCCCGTCCACAGGTTGTCCACAGTGCGCTCGGCGGCGCGACTTGACACGATCGCCCGGCGTCCGATCATGGTAGGCGGAAGGACGTGACGTTTTCCACGCGCGAGGCGGCCGAGGTCGTGGGCCTGTCCGAGTCGACGGTGCGCGGGTGCGTGCGCGCCGGCTTCTTGTCACCGACCGCAAGCGGCGTCGCGCTGCGGTTTTCGTTCCGCGATCTGGCCGTTCTGCGCGTGGTCAAGGCGCTCGTCGACCGCGGTGTGCCGGTGCGCCGCATACGGCGCCAGCTCAAGACGTTGCGAGAGCAACTTCCAAGCGACGTGTCGCTATCGCAGATCGCGATCGACGAGCACGCCGGCCACGTCGTCGTGCGCGTCGGCGACCGCGCGGTCCGGGCGGACAACGGCCAGGGCGTGTTCGACTTCTTGCTCGCCGCTCCGGCCGGTGAAGTCGCCGCGTTGCCGGTGTGCGCCACGCCGGCCGCGCCGGAGCCGGTGCCCGGCATGACGTCCGACGAGTGGTTCGAGCGAGCCGTCGAACTCGAGGACGTCGATCCGCAGGCCGCGATGGATGCATATCGGCGGGCGCTGCACCTGCGGCCCGATTGTACGGAGACGCTCATCAACCTCGGACGCCTGCGCGCCGAGAGCGGCGATACCGCCGGCGCCGCCGACTGCTTCCGCGAGGCGCTGCGCATCGATCCGCGCGACGCCACCGCGCTGTACAACCTCGGCGTCGTGGCGCAGGACGAGGGGCGCGACCAGGAAGCCATCGAGATGTACCAGCGCGCGCTCGACCTCGACCCGGCGCTGGCCGAGGCGCACTACAATCTCGCCACGCTGTTCGATCGCGCCGGCGACGCGCGCGCGGCGATCCGCCACATCAACGCGTACCGGCGCCTTACGCGCGAGCAGCAGCCGCGCTGACGCGCGGGCGTCGCGGCCGGCCGCTAATCGGCAAGTGGCGCGCGGTTCGCTCCGGCACGCGTGCCGATCTGGCGGCGGATGAAGTCCGACCCCTCGGTGAGGTCGACGTGAAAGTGGTTGCGGTGCGCGTCGTTGTAGTTCGGCGTGAGCGCGATGTTCCACACGCCGGCCGCTTTCATCGCGCAGACGATCTCGTGCAAGAACGCGTCTTTGTCGTTTTCCACGGCGGCCGCGCAGGTCGGCTCGTCGTCCGGGTCGATCACCCAGTCGTCGTTGACCGAGTAGTAGGTGCCGTCTTCCGTGGTGAAGCCGGCGATGTCGATCGCCTTGGCGTATGCGTGCTGAGAAATGCCGTTCGGGCAGTCCGGCGGGGTGCCGCCGCCGATGCAGCGATAGTTGTATACGCCAATATCTGCCACTTCGACGACGCCGCGCTCGCGCAAGATCGGTGCGGCTTTCGCCAGCGCGTGCGCCAGCTCGCAGTGCATAAAGAACGTAGTGCGCGGGTCGGAATTGCTCACGTACCGGTACGCGACGCCGTTGATCGGCGTGGTTACGGTGACCGGGTCGTCGACGCCCTGGCGGTCGGGGCCCGGTTCGTAGTCGAGGCCGTACAGGTCGAGCCAGCCGGCGCAGTCCGCGACCTCGGGCGCTGCGACGACGATATCGATCTCGTCGGCCGCGACCTCGGCGCCGGCGGCGTCGAAGCCGACGGCGCGGATCGTCGTCGGGCCATCGGCGCGCAGCCACGCCGTCACGGCGGTTCCGTCGCCCACCGGTTCTCCGCCGGCGAGCACCTCGACGCGCGCGACCGGGCCGGTCACGTCCACCCGCACGTCCACCGCCGCCGCGAGCGCCCCGACCGGATCGAGCGCGTCGCGCACGACGGTCGCGCCGGGCGCCGGGGATGCGATCGTCACGGCCGGTTCACCGGCCGCTGCATCGGGGGCGGGCGGTGTCGGGGGCGCGTCGCCGCCGGTAATGTCGCCGGCGCACCCGGCCGCCACGGCTGCGAGCGCGATCCACCGGATCATCCTGTGTGGATTGTCCCGCGCGGCCGCGCCGTGTCAACCGGTCCGCGCGCCAGGCCATGTATAGTGCCGCCAATGAAGGAGATCGCCCCGGCCGCCGAGCGCAACAAGGAGCCGATTCGCGAGGTTCTGGCCGAGGTGTTGCCCGCGACCGGACTCGTGCTCGAGGTGGCATCCGGAACCGGCCAGCACGCGGTCCACTTCGCCGCCGCGTTTCCGCAGATCGTGTGGCAACCGTCGGACGTCGACGCGCGCGCGCTGGCGTCGATCCGCGCGCACGCCGCCGACGCGGCGCTGCCGAATCTGCGCGAGCCGATCTACCTCGATGCCGCCGCGGACACCTGGCCGGTGGCGGCGGCCGGCGCGGTGGTCTCGATCAACATGATCCACATTGCCCCGTGGCGATGCTGCGTCGGCCTGGTCGCCGGTGCGGCGCGCGTGTTGCCGGAGGGCGGACCGCTGGTGTTGTATGGGCCGTTCCGCGTCGACGGCGCGTTCAACGCCCCGAGCAACGCGGAGTTCGACGCATCGCTGCGGCGCATGGACCCGGAATGGGGCGTGCGCGAGCTGCGCGACGTCGAGACGGAGGCAGCCGCCCGCGGTCTGGTGCTCGACCGCGTGGTCGACATGCCCGCCAACAACTACACCGTCGTGTTCCGCAAGCGGCGACCGGCTACTGGACCACGACCGTGACGCGGTGGATCTCGACCCAGCTGTCGTAGTTGGGTTGGTCGATCACCCAGTTCGACAGGACGACCTGCGTGCCGTCGAAGCGTCCGGACGCGTAGAAGCCGTAGCCGCCCGCGAACGGATCCTCGTCGCCAGCGACGGTCTGGTGCTCCCAGTTGCCGGCGGCGTTCTTTTGCGCGAGCAACAACTCGTGCGTCGTCGCGTCCTGATATGCGATCACCGGGCCCGCGTTGGTGAGCACGATCGCGCTGTCGTCGCCGACGAAGTGGAACACGGGCTGCGGCAGGCCCGATTCCGTCTGGCCGTCGATGCGATAGCCGCTGTCGACCAGTTCCGGAACCGCGTCCGGCGCGTCCGTCACGTACATGAGGTCGTCGGTCGTCGCGCTCACGTAACTCACGTGAGCGACTCCGTCGGCATCGACGGCGACGGATGGATACCAGCCGACGTCGGCGTCGGCGCCGTCGAGAACGATCGGCGCGGCGAACATGCCGGTCGCCGGATCGAACCGCGCGAGCTTCAGGTCGCCGTTGACCCGATCGTAGTAGGCCAGTACCGGGGAGCCGTCCGGCGCGCGCGCGGCGTGTACGAACAGGCCGACCCCCTCCGGGATGATGTACGGGTCCGGCTCGCCCGCGGCCGGCTCGTCCAACTGCACGGTGATTTCGTCGACCACGAAGATGGCCCAGTCGGCGGACGACGCCGGGACGGGCGTCTGCGCCGCGGC
>RFGE01000197.1 GCA_003696105.1 Deltaproteobacteria bacterium
ACGCGCGCGCGCAGGTCCTCGATGCGCGTGCCGGGCCGCCGCGACGCGATCCACTCGAGCATGACGTCGTCGCACTCCATGATCGCGCCGCGCGCGGCGCACTCGGTCGCCATGTTGGCCATCGTTGCGCGTTCGTCCGGCGACAGGGTCCACAGGCCGGGCCCGCCGAACTCCATCACCCGGTTGAGCGTCTGCTCTCGCACGGCGAACGTGCTGAGGATGTAGAGCATGACGTCCTTGGCCGTGACGCCCGGGCGCAGCGATCCGACCAGCTCGAACCGGATCGACTCGGGCACCTGCAGGACCGTCCATCCGGAGTACGCGAGCGCCGCGTACTCGGTCGCGCCGACCCCCCACGCCAACGCGTTGGACGCGCCGCCCATGCACGTGTGCGAATCGGTCGCCTGGATGAAGTCGCCCGGCTCGATGATCTGCTCGCGCGCGATCTGGTGGCAGATGCCGGGCGACACCTTGTCGACGGCGGAGAAGTCGCGGACGCCGGTATGGCGCTGGAACTCGCGCTGCATCTGGCGCAGCGTCTCGATCTTGTCGGCGAACGGCGCCATCTTGGCGACGCCGTCGGCGTAGATCAGGTGGTCTTCGAACACCGCGAACTTCGACGGGTTCGCGAGCCGGTAGTCGGGGCCGAAGTGCATGCGCAGGAAGTGGTGGACTTGCGCCGTCGTGAACTCGTGCGAGTAGCCTCCGTCGACGGTGACGACCACGGCGTCGCCGGGCGCGACGTAGTCGCCGCCGCCGACCAGATGGCGCGCCAGCACTTTCTCGGCCATCGTCATCGGCCGCGGGCCGGTGGTCGATCGAGGCAACTCGATCTCGCCTGCGTCGACGGCCGCGATGAAGGGAAACAGGCCGCCCGATTTGACGATCAGGCGCGTGATCGGGTCGTAGCCGGCCGTGAGTTCGTCGATCGAGATTTCTTCGCCGGCCTGCAGGCGGCGAAGCACGCTGTGGTCGGCCATGAGCTGGCCGATGTTGATGTTGTTGCGCGCGTGGATCGGCGCAAACGATGCGGCGACCGCCATCCGGCTGCCGGCGAAGACCTCGCACTGAGCGGCCGTCTCGCGCGAGGAGCCGACCCCCTTGCGGTGGCCCGATACGATCGCCTCGAAGTTGCCGTCCATCAGCGCGCGCGGCGGAAACAGTCGTTCGCCATCGACGATCAGCCCCGCGTAGGCGTTCTCGGCGATCTTGTGCGGGTCGTAGTCGAAGCACACCCACGCCGGCGTCATCGCGTCCGTGTTGATGTCGTCGAGCAGGTCGTCGACCGACACGTCGTCCATCGTCAGGTCGAGTTCGCCGGCGAGCTGGCGCTTGATCAGATCCGGATCCTTGGTGAGAAACAGGACGCGCTTGCCTGGCGTGAGCCGGAACGTGTCGATGGGCGGCATGGCGGCTGTTTACCACACCGGCGGCGGCGCGGCGGTCACTGCAGCAGGGAGAGCCCGACCTCCATCTGCTCGCCCTGGCAGCAGGTGCGCGCGCCGTCGACGGCGCGCACGACGTCGCTCCAGCGGAGCCCGCCCTCGGCGTCGACGCGGACCTTGCGGATGCCCGACGCGCGGAACGCCTCGCGCACGAACTGGCGAACGGACGGCCGGTCGACCCGGCGTTGGGCGGTCATCGCGCACTTGGCCTCCGGCACATCGGGCAGGTTGACGCACACCTTGCCGTCGGCCGCGGTTGCGGTGACGCGGATGGCGCGGCCGCCGGGCGGCGGGTCGATCGCCATCACCCGGACGCGCCGGCGGCGGTCGTGGACGTAGAACACCGCGGGGACGCCGCGGTCGCGGACGGCGCGGATCAGCGGCCACACGTCGGCGAACACCGCATCGCGGTCGACCGCGATGCGCAGCGGCGCCGCGCCGTCGGGCAGCGCGGCCGGCCGGTTCGGCACCACGATGACATCCGTGCCGCCCGCGGGGGGCGCCTCGACGCCGTCGGCGTACGCGAGGCGCGCGTCGCCGACGCGCGCCTCCGGCGTCGGGGCGCAAGCGGCCGCCAGCAACAGGGAAGCGGCGGCGAGCACGTGTCGACCGCGCCCGGCGAACGAGTTCATCACCCCGACAGCATACGCGGTCCGCGCGGTCGAGCAACGCGTGCGCCGCGTCGCGCCCGCTGCCGCGGGCGGCTATGCGCCCGCCGCGCGCAGGGCGGCTTCGATCATCTTGGGGTGCTCGGCCGGGTCGGCCCACCGGCGCTGGCCCTCGGGCGGCAGCATGTCGATCGGGTCGTAGTACAAAAAGTACCCCGGCTTGACCGACGGCGCGGTGTACACACTGATGCCCGTCTCGGGGTCGTAGTGCTCGTACGAGTGGATGTCGCGCTTGCCGCCGCCGCCGGGCGCGTCGACGACGATGGTCGGCGTGTTGAAGCCGGCGGTGATGCCGCGCACGTGCTTTTCGACCTCGATGCCGCGCGCGACGGTCGTGCGCAGGTCTTCGACCCCTTTGACCAGGTCGTGCATGTACACGTAGTACGGGTGCACGTTGATGTACGACAACCGCTTGACGAGAAGCTGCATCTCCTCGACGGTGTCGTTTACGCCGCGTTGCATCACCGACTGGTTGCGGACGGTGATGCCGCGCTCGAACAGCACGTTGATCGCGTCCTGTGTGATGCCGGTGATCTCGCGCGCCGTATTGAAGTGCGTGTGGACGACGACCTGCTTGTGTAGCTGGCGGCCGCGCTCGTGCACTTCCGTGAGCGCATCGACCCACGCGGTGTCCGACAGCAGCTTCTGCGGCATGATCGCCGGGCCCTTGGTCGCGAACCGCATGCGTCGGACGTGGTCGATCTCGAGCAGCGTCATGCCGATGGCGCGGATCTGCTCGGCGCGCAGGTTGTACGCATCGCCGCCGGAGATGACGATGTCTTCCAGTTCCGGGCGGGATCGGATGTAGTCGAAGATGCGGTTCCACCGGTCCTGATTGACCTTGAGTTGCACCTTCTCCACCGCCTCGGTGTCGATGCCGACGGCGTAGCTGCGGGTGCAAAATCGGCAGTACACCGGGCAGGTGTCCAGCGCCAAGAATAGTGCCTTGTCCGGGTAGCGGTGCGTCAGTCCCGGCACCGGCGAGTCGGCTTGCTCGTGCAGCGAGTCGAGTTCGAGCTTGGGATGGTCGGGCAGCAGCCGAGACGCGACCGGGATGAACTGGATGCGCAGCGGGTCGTTGTACGGATCGTCCCAGTCGATGAGGCTGAGCAGGTACGGGGACACGCGCACGCTCATCGGCGAGCGCGCGAACCCGCGCGCGACGTCCTCGACGAACGCCTCGTTCACGACGCCAGCGAGCGCTTCGAGCAGCTTCTTGGGTTTGGTGATCGAGTGCTTCGCCTGCCACTTGTGGTCGAGAAACTGCGCCTCGGTGACGTCCCGGTAGGCGGGGATGCGCCGCCAAAACTCGCCGCGCAGCAAGTTGCGGTGCTCGAGAGCGGACGGATCGACTGGAGGCCGGCGCGCGCCGGTCTCCGCGCGGAGGGGGGGATCGATGGTGTTGAGCGTGGTCACAGCCATGGGTCGTTCTCCTTGGTTGCCTGGTCGCTGACACGGAGGGCGCCGCGCGGGCGCGAAACGACGTCAGCGGCGAACGTCAGGCTGGTGGAGAACGTTGGTGTTGAACCACATCGTCTCCAGATCTTGTCAGACGCCGGCATGGCTTGTCAAAGCGGTTTTTCGTGGGCGAGGCGCCACCCGGGGACAGCGTACCCGTGCGCTGTGACGCCCGGCGCGCGCCGCGTCCGTTCGCGGCAGACACGGTGGCTCGGCGCCCGCCGCGCGCGCAGGACGCCGGCGACGTGCCACGGGGCCGCCGCGCCGGCACGCGCCGCGCGTCAGCGGCCGACCGTGGCGTGGTCGCACTCGCTGCCGCGGTCGCGGGTGACCTGCGGCCGGAGCGCCTCGGTGTGGGCGAGCCAGCGCGCCTGCACCTCCGGGGCGACGGCGTGGTCGGCCAGCGTCTCCCGGAGAATCTGCAGCCGGCGCTCGAAGTGACCGCCGAGAATGGGCGATGCCGCGTGCGCTTCGCGCATCGGCCGTCCGGTGTAGGTCACGTCGGCGCCGAGCATCTGCGCGGTGAACTCCCACTCCTTGTCGATGAGCCGCTGTTTGTCCTTGCCCGCGAACAGAAAGCCGATCATGACGTCCGCGAACACGCGGTCGTAGAAGTCCTCGAGGACGGCTCGCAGTTTTTCCGGGCCGGTCTGGTCGAACAACGACTTGGTCACGATGTGGCCTCCACGACGACCGGCACGCCCGCGAGGGCCGCGTTGCCGGATACCGGGTCGATGAGCGTATCGTCGGTGATGTCGTTGACGCTGGCGCCGGCGTGCTCGCGCGCGATCGACAGCCGCACGCCCGGGCGGTCGTGCCCCCAGCCGTGGGGAACGCTCACCACGCCCGGCATCACGTCGTCGGTGACCTCCACGGGCAGTTCGATCGCTCCGGCGCGCGACCGAACGCGGGCGCGGTCGCCGGTCGCGAGCCCGCGCGCGGCGGCGTCGTCCGGGTGGATGAGCAGCGTGCAGCGCGGCGGGCCTTTCACGAGCCGGCGGCTGTTGTGCATCCACGAGTTGTTGCTGCGCAGGTCGCGGCGGCCGATGAGCACGAGGCCCGCCGGCGCCGCGAGCGACGGCGCCGCGCGCGCGAGGCGGTCGAGGTCGGCGACCAGCGTCGCGGGGGCGAGGTCGATGCGCCGGCGGTCGCGCGGCAACAGGTCGACGAGCCGCGGCGTCATCGGCCCGAGGTCGACGCCGCTGGGCGCGTCGAGCAGGTCGCGCAGGCGCAGGCGGTGCGGGCCGAAGCGCAGCGCCGCGTCGACCAGCGCGCGCGGTCCGGCGCGACGCGCGACGGCGGCCGCGGCGGCGACGGCCGCACGGCCCAGCGGCGAGCGCGCGGCCGGGTCGAGTCGGCGCCACAACTCGGCGAAAATTTCCCACTCGTGTCGCTGGTCGGCGCCGCGGTCGAACACGGCCGGCGAAAACCGCGCGTGTTGATGGACCTGCACCAATCCGAACGCGATGTCATAGTGGTCGCGCTCGAGCGGCATCGTCGGCGGCAAGACGATGTGCGCGTGCCGGCTCGTCTCGTCGATGTACGGGCCGACGCACACGAGAAACTCCAGCGACGCGAACGCCTCGTCCAGTCGGCGACCGTTGGGGCACGACAGCACCGGATTGCCGGCCGACACGATCATCGCGCGGATCTGGCCGTCGCCCGGCGTGAGAATCTCGTCGGCCAGCGTGGCGGCAGGCAGCTCGCCGCCGAACTCCGGCAACCCGCGCACGCGGCTGCGATAGCGCGCGTAGCCGCCGCGCAGCCCCGCGCGGTCGGCGATCGCGGCGAGGTCGATCGCCGGCGTCGGGAACATGGCGCCGCCCGGTTCGTCGAGGTTGCCGGTGACGGCGTTGAGCGCGCAGATTAGCCACGCGGCGACCGCGCCGAACGGCTGCTGGCACACGCCCACGCGGCCGTAGGCCACCGCGCGCGGGGCGGCTGCGAACTCGCGGGCGAGCGCGCGGATGTCGGCGGCGGCGATGCCGACGGCGTCCGCGACCTCCTCGGCCGGGAACCGCGCGGCCGCCGCGCGCAGCACATCGACGCGATCGGTGAACGCGGCGAGTCGGCCCAGGTCCGCCCTGCCGTCGGAACACACCGTGTCGATCATCGCGAGCAGCAGCAGCGCGTCGGCGCCGGGCCGGATGAACAGGTGGCGGTCCGCGATACGCGCCGTCTCGGTGCGGCGCGGGTCGACGACGACGACCCGGCCTCCGCGCGCGCGGATGTCCTGGATGCGACGCTTGATGTCCGGCGCGGTCATCAGGCTGCCGTTGGACGCCACCGGGTTGGCGCCGACCACGAGTAGATAGTCGGTGCGCTCGATGTCGGGCACCGGCAGCGCGAGCTGATGGCCGAACATCAAATAGCTCGCGAGCATGTGGGGCAGTTGGTCGGTGCTGGTGGCCGAATAGCGCTGGCGCGTGCGGATGCGGCGCAGAAATAGCTGGCCGAAAGTCATCGCGCCGAGGCTGTGAACAGTGGGATTGCCGACGTAGATGCCGAGCGCGTCGCGCCCGCAGCGCCGCTGGATGTCGGCGATGCGGCCGGCGACCTCGTCGAACGCCTGGTCCCAGCCGATCGGCGACCAGCGATCGCCCTCGCGCCGCATCGGCGCCCGCAGCCGATCGGGGTCCGCGTGCAGGTCGGCGAGCGCCGTGGCCTTGGGGCAGATGTAGCCGCGGCTGAACGCATCGCCGTCGTCGCCGCGGATGGCCACGACCTCGCGGCCGGCCGTGTCCACGACGATGCCGCACGTGGCCTCGCACAGCGGGCAGATGGCGTAGTGGCGTTGGACGCGGGGCGCCATCGCATGAGCATAGACGACGAGGCCTTCGCGCGCAGCCAGCAAGCCGCCGGCGGGGCGGGCCCCGCCGGGGTCGGGCCGGCCGGCGCGGCGGCATCGCGAGGCGTCTCGCGGCCCGCTGTCGGCTCGCTGCCGCCGGCGGGGCGGGCCCCGCCGCGGCCGGGCCGGCCGGCGCGGCGAATCTGGACTATGGTGTACGGCGCCATGTCCGATCGACCGACGGCGACTTTCGGCATCGGCCGCCCCGACGCCGGCCCCGATTGCGTGCGCCAGTTCCACCTCGAGGTCGTGGAGGGGCCCGCACGGGGGACGACGTGGAGTTCGCGCGACGACGTGTGCGTCGTCGGCTCGCATCCGCTGTGCAACCTGCGCGTCGACGACGACACCGTGTCGCGGTTTCACTGCGAGCTGCGCGTGGTGTCCGACGGCGTGATCGTCACGGACACGGGCAGCCGCAACGGCACGTTCGTCGACGGCGTGCGGGTCGTTCACGCCTACCTGCGCGACGGCAGCCTCGTTCGGCTCGGGCGCACCGTGGTGCGGTTCGAGTTCGGCGTGGACAGCAACCGTCTGTCGCTGTCCGACCGGCGTTCGTTCGGGATTCTCGTCGGCGAGTCGCCCGCGATGCGCCAGGTGTTCGCCTACCTCGAGCGCGCCGCGGCGACCGACGCCACCGTGCTCATCGAAGGCGAGACGGGCACGGGCAAGACCGCGGCGGCGCGATCGCTCCACATGGAGAGCGCGCGTCGCGACGGGCCGTTCGTCACCGTCGATTGCGGTGCGCTGCCTCCGACGCTGCTCGAAAGCGAGCTGTTCGGCCACGAGCGCGGCGCGTTCACCGGCGCCGACGTGCGGCGGATCGGCGCGTTCGAGGAAGCGTCCGGCGGCACGCTGTTTCTCGACGAGATCGGCGAGCTGCCGCTGGAGCTGCAGCCGAAGCTGCTCGGCGTGCTCGAAAACCGCCAGATCCGGCGCGTCGGCGGCACCGGCGCGGTCGACGTCGACGTGCGCATCTGCGCCGCGACCAACCGCGACTTGCGCGCCGAGGTCAACGCGGGCCGGTTCCGGTCGGACCTCTACTATCGCCTCGCCGTCGTCCACTTCACGCTGCCGCCGCTCCGCCGCCGCCCCGAGGACGTACCCGCGCTCGCGCGGGCGATCCTGCAGGGCTTGGGTGCGCCGGACGATCGAGTCGACGCGCTGCTCGCGCCGGATCGCATCGCGCGCCTGCAGCGCGCGGCGTGGCCGGGCAATACCCGCGAGCTGAAAAACTACCTGGAGCGGTGCCTCGTGTTCGACGACATGGCGCCCGTCGCCGGGCCGGTCGACGCGGCTCCGCCGCCAGTCGACGCGTCCGTTCCGTTCGCCGATGCGCGACGCCGGGCGATCGACCAGTTCGAGCGCGCGTACGTCGAGGACCTGTTGCGCCGGCACGGCGGGCGGGTGACCGAGGCCGCTGTGGCGGCCGGCGTCGACCGCACCTATATCTATCGGTTGCTGCGCCGCCACCGGCTGGCCAAGCCCGGCGGCGCCGCGGACAGCACGTCCGGATCGGCCGCGCGATAGCCGGCGACCGCGGGCGAGGGCCAGCGCGTCCCGTCGAACAGCGGCCCGTCGTCGGGTTGCCCGCCGGCGGCGTAGGCCGGCCCGACGGCGACGGCGATCGCGAGGTCGGGCCACTGCGCCCCGACCGCGTCCGCGTGCGCGAGCGCGGCGGCGGGCGACACGCGCGCCGCGGGCGCCGCCGCGATGACCGACAGCCCGAACTGCGCGACCGGCGTGAGGCCCGCGGCGGCCAGCCGGTCGGCGGCGGACGCGATGGCGCCCGCTCGGTCCCGCGCAGATCCGACCGCGGGCGGTGCCGACACGTACACGGCGACGCAGTCGACCGGGCGGCGCGGCGCCGGGGAAGGCCCGGTCGCGACCTCGCGAAACGCATCCATGACCTCCGCGATCGACCCGGGGCGGTGTGCCGGGTTCTTGGCGAGGCAGCGCAGCACGACCGCATCGACGCCGTCGGGGACGGCGGCGAACGCGCTCGGCGGCGGCGGCGGCGCGTTCAGGTGCATCAGCTCGATTTCGTCGGGAGTCGGGGCGACGAAGGGGGGGCGACCGGCGACCATCTCGTAAAGCAGCACGCCGAATGCGTACACATCGGCGCGGGCGTCCACTGGCTCGCCGCGAATCTGTTCGGGCGCCATCGCCGTCGGCGTGCCGACGCGCGACGCGGTCGCCGTGCGCTCCGCGGGCCGGTCGTCCACGAGCTTGGCGATGCCGAAGTCGACGAGCGCGACCCGCGGCGGCTCGCCGTCGGCGACGAGCACGTTGGCCGGCTTGACGTCGCGGTGGACGATGCCGGCGGCGTGGGCCGCCGACAGCGCCCCGGCGACCGGCGCGGCGATGGCCGCGGCGCGCGCCGGCGGAAGCGGCCCTGCGGCGAGCAGTGCGCTCAGCGGGCGGCCGGGCCACCACTCGGTGGCCACGTAGGGACGGCCGTCGTGCAGCGAGCCGGTGTCGAGCAGCCGGGGGATGGCGGGATGCCGCAGGCGATCGACTGCGGCCGCCTCGGCGCGAAACCGGCGCAGCGCGCGGGTGGACGACACCAGCGCGGCGCGCAGCACCTTGACCGCCGCGTCGTCCTCACCGCCGCCGGCGGAGCGCGCGCGGTACACGTCGCCGAAACCGCCGCCGCCCGCTCGCTCGACGACCACCCAACGGCCGACGACTGCGCCGGCGCCGAGGATGTCGCCGTACAGGTCGACGGCATCGTCGGCGCGGCCGGTCATCGCGGCGACCGGCGGCGGGAGACGACGCGGCGGACCGGCAGCCGCGGGCGCACCGGGCGCCGGTCGCACAGCCACTGGCGGTCGCGCGGGACGGCGTCGCACGCGCCGTTGAGCACGGAGGTGACCGGCCACGGCCACACGTCGTGGTTGCGGTCGCGACAGTCCTGGAAGTCGCGGTCGCCGGCCACGGCCGGGCCGTCGCCCGTCGCGCACGCGCCCGGCTGCCAGCCGCGCGGCGCGCAGGGGCCGACGACCCGGGCCGCGCACAGTTCGGCGGCCGCGCCGATCGCGCACAGGCGATCGTGCAGGTACGCGTCGCCAAAGGTCCACCCCGGGTCGTAGCAGGCCCACATGTTTTCGTAGACGTAAATGGGCGCCGCACCGGATGTCGGTGCAACGGTCCACGTGCCCGTTCCGGTCGATGCGTCGAACGCGTAGGTCACGTCGGCGGTGCGACTCGCGCCGTCGAACAGGTTGCCGTAGAACGCGCCTTCGCGAACCGTGAACACCGCCGCTTCCGGCGCGGGAAACAGAGCGCCGATCGCCGCGGGCTCGGCCCATACGCCGTCTTCGGCCACGCGCGGGCCGACCAGCACGGCGAACGTGCCGGACGCCGGGCACGTGAACGCCGCCGACGGAAAGCCGGTGCCGCAGGTGCCGTCCGCTTCGGCGAGCATGTCGGCCGAGCCGTGATTGCAGCCCGCGAGGCCGGCGCAGATCCGCAGCACCGGCTCGCCGGCGGCGGCGCCGACCGGCGCGGCCGCGCACGCATCCGGCGGCGGGGCGCCCGCGCCGACGACGACGGCCGCCCCCGGCGTACAGCGGCCGATCCAACTCGCGTCGGCGCGCCAGCCGCAGTCGCGCGCCGCCCCGACCTCCGCGCCGCCGCACGGCTCGAAGCTGGCGATCGGCTCGCCGTCCCGCGTGGTCGGCTTCGCCGGCACCCGCGGGCCGAGCGGAATGCCGCCGCCGGACGGCAGCTCGGCGCGCGGCGAGTACATCACGCTCAGGCCGTGGGCGTTGTTGCTCGCCAGCAGGCAGCTCGACACGATGTGCTGGCAGGCCGTCGACGCGGGGCCGGTGTGCCACTCGGGACACAGGCCGAGCGCGCCGCGAAACTCGTAGTCGGCGTCGTCGTACGGGTCGGTCCACGCGAACGCCTGGTCGGGCGACAGCGCGCAGCGGGCGACGTAGGTCAGGAACATGCGCGCGTCCGGATCGTGCAGCCGATAGCCGAGATCGCCGACGGCGCCGGCCTCGTAGGTCGACGCCGCCAGCGGGTGCGAGACGACGGCGTCGATGGTGTCCGGCATCGCCATCAGGCCGTTGAGCATGATCTGGTTGAGCATGATCTGGTTGAGCATGATCTGCTCGCGCGCGTCGGTGCCGACTGGCGGCAGGTCGCCGTCGATCGCGCATCCGGTCAGCAGGGCCGACAGCGCCGCGCCGAGGGCGACCCCGGACCGCGTACACCGAGGAGGGAGTCGAAGCTGCTCGCGCACGAGGGCATCCTGCCAGCAATTTGCGTGCCGCGGGCAAGGCGCGGAAGGTCCGGGCGTTAGGTCCCCGTTCGAGGATCGCGTGTGGACGGCGAGTCGACATCGCCGGCCGCGGACGTGGACGGTGCGTCGACAGCCTGTGCGAGCGCGTCCAGCCGGTGTCGCCAGGCCGGCGACCGCGCCAGCCGCCGCCGGGCCTCGGCGCACCACGCGCGCGCCGACCGGGTGTCGCGGCGCGCCGCCGCGCACTCGGCGGCGACGACGGCGAACTCGATGGCGACATCGTCGTGGGGCAGGTCGGCCGCGGCGCGGTCCCACGCGGCGCGCCACGCGGCCTCGCCGGCGCCGGCGATCGCGAGTTCGACTTCGCTGCGCATGAGGCGGGCCGCCGCCGACCACGCCGCCGGCCGCGTGTGGCGCACGGCCCAACCCAACGCGCGCGTGGCGCGGTCGTGGTCCGCCTGCGCGACCGCGATGCGAGCGACGAGCAGCGCGTCGTCCGGCAGATCGCCGGCGCGGGCGAATCGCCGCTGCAGCTCCCACGATCGATCGGCGGCGCGGCGCGCGTCCTCGAAGCGCCCGGTCCACAGCCACAGCTCGGCGACGTTGTGCAGCGCGGCGCGCTCGACCTGGGGATGGCCGATCCGGCGCGCGATCGCGACGGCGGCCTCGAGGTCGACCGCCGCGGCGTCGATCGCGTCGAGCCGCAACCACAGCATCTGGCGGTTGACGCGCGCGGCGGCCTCGTGGAGCGCGTCGTCGGCGCGGCGCGCGTCGTCGAGGACGCGGTCGTACCGGCGGCGCGCCTCGTCCGTCTGGCCGCGGAACAACAGCGCGGGCGCGAGCAACAAGCCGGCTTCGATGCGCACGCGCACGTCGCCGCGGTCGACGGCCCGCGACAACAGCGCGATGGCATCGTCGATGCGGTCCGCGCGGTAGGCGCTGCGGCCGAGCGCGGCGTCGATCGCCGGCTGCACGGCGGCGCGCTCGGCCGGGGCGAGGCGGTCGGCGAGGCGCGCGGCGCGCCGGGCGGCGGCCGCCGACGCCGTCGCGTCCATCGCCCAGTCGAGCGCGGTGGCGAGCTCGAGGTCGAGCGCGAGCGCGGTGCGCGGGTCCGTCCGTTCGTCGACGGCGGCGCGCGCGGCGCGCAGGTCTGCGATGCCGTCGTCGCTGCGGTGCAGCCGGATCCGCGCGCGGCCGCGCGCCGCGAACGCGCTCGCGCGGCGCGGATCGCCGTCGGCCAAGCTGGCCAGCGCGCGCGTGTAGTGACGCTCCGCGGCCACGTCGTCGCGGCGTCGGTCCGCGGCGGCCGCCAGCTCGAGGCGAACGCGGGCGGCGCCGTCCCGGTCGCCCGCCGCCTCGCAGTGTTCGGCGCGGCGCTCGGCGTCGCCGTGCCCGGCATCGCGCGCGGCCCGGTGCATGGCGGCCGCCCACGCCGGCGCAACGCCCGCCGCGATCTGGTCGCGCAGCATCGGCGCGACAAACGCGTAGCCGTCGGGCGCCCGCGCGATGAGTCCGCGGACGGCGAGCCGTTCCAGCGCGGCGCGCGCGTCGACCCCGCCGTACGCCTCCGCGTCAAGTCGTTCGCACACGCGGTCGAGGTCGGCCGGAGACAGCGGTTCGCCGACCACGGCGCACAACTCCGCAAAACGGCGCACGCCGGCGGGAAGTCCCGCCAGTGCGCGGTCGGCGATGCGCCGAGCGATCGCGGTGGCACCGACCGTGTCGAGTTCGTCGCCGGCGACGATGGCGCCGCCGCCTTCGGTGTAGCGCAGGGCTCCGGTCGCGCGGATGGCTGCGGCGAGTTCGACAAACAGGCCGGGGATTCCGCCGGCCCGCTCGCACAGCGCGTCCAGCAGTGCGTGCGGAACGAATTCGGCGGGCGCGAGGACTGCGCGTGCCAGGGCGCGCGCGTCGGCCGGTGCGAGCGGAGGCAGGTCGATGCGCTCGATGCGCGCGGCCGTGGCCGCCCACCGCGGTCGCGTCGTCCACAGGATCGGATCGGTTGCGATCGCGACGATCGTGCGGCTGCCCGGCGCGACGGCGGCGGCGATCGCCGCGAGGCGATCCGGCGCGGCGCGGTGCGCGTCGTCCACGTAGGTGATGCCCGCGGCCCCGAGCCGCGGGGCGATCGGAATGCGCGCGTCGCGCAGCCGCGCGGCGAGGGCGTCGAGCGCGCGTGTCTTGCCGGCGCCGGGACCGCCGACGAACGCGATCAGTGCCGGCGCGCCGTCGGCCACGGCGGCGCGCACCGCGCCGACCGCGCGATCGATCTGCTCTCGCCGGCCGACCCATGGCGGCACCGCGCCTGCAACCGGCGCCGGCGGGGCGGGGCGATCGCCGCCCGTCGCCGGCGCCGCGGCGGTCTCTCCGGGGCCCAGTGCGGTCGCGTCGCCGCGCGGGCCGCCCGTCGCTCCGTCGCCGAGGGTGCGCGCCGCCGCGGGCGTGAGCGCGACGGCGGTGGCGTCGGGCCGCACCCAGCCGGCCGGGTCGTCGATGGCCGCGCCGGCGACCGCGAGGCCTGCCGCGCCGTCGACGCACTCGGCGTCGGCCACGTGAACGGTGGCGCCCGGATCGATCGCGCCGGATCCCGCGAGTTCGCGGCACGCGCGCAGCGCCCGGCGGACACCCGATGCCGCGCCGAGCGCGTCCGGAAAGGCGAGCAGCGTCCACGGCGGCGCGACGCCGGCGACCACCCCGTCGGCGAGCGTGCGCGACAGCGCCACCGGACCGCGGCGGGCGCGCACCGCGGCCAACGCCGTCGGCGCGACGGCGTCCGGGGTCGCGGTGTCGGCGCGCGGCTCGCGCATCGGCGCGCGCAGCGCCCGCGCCAGCGCCTCGGCGAACGCGCTCGCGCGCGCGAAGCGCTCGTCTGGCACCTTTGCGAGGCCCCGTGCGAGCACGGCGTCGACGGCCGCCGGGACGCGCGCGACAACGGACGCGGGCGGCGGCCGCCGCGCCAGGTGCGCCGCGCGCTGCTCGGCGGCCGGCCCTTCGAACGGCAGGCGACCGGTGACCCACAGGAACGCCGACGCGGCGAGCGCGTAGACGTCGGTCGCCGCGGTCATCGCGCGACCGCTGCACTGCTCCGGCGCCATGTATGCCGGCGTACCCGCGCGGTCCGCGGCCGCGGCCCGTTCGCCGATCGGGCAGGAGAGCCCGAAGTCGACGAGGCGGACGCCGCCGTCGCGGCGCACGAGCAGATTCGCCGGCTTCACGTCGCCGTGAACCCACCCGGCCGCGTGCACCGCGTCGATCGCGCGGGCGACGCCCGCCACCAGGTCGGCGGCGCGGTCCGCGGACAGCGCCGTCGCCGGCGCGCGCTCGCCTGCGACGAACTCGAGGACCAGCACGTCGCGGCCGCGCCACCTGCCGAGCTCGTGCAGGCGCGGCGCCGCGCGCGGGCCGATGGCGCGCAGGGCATCGGCCTCGCGGCGCAACCGCGGGTCGCCGGCGCGATGCGCCACCTTGAGCGCGACGTCGCCGCCGTCGCGGTGCACCGCGCGGAACACCGTCGCGACGCCGCCGTGCGCGACGCGAGCAGTCGGCCTGTGCCCGAGGATCCGCATGATCGTCAGATCGATCCCGCCGGAAGGACGGCGCGGCGGCCGCGGCCGCGCCGCGACCCGAGCCGGCGGGGGCGCGCGCGGCTCCGACCGGTGCGTCCCGACTCGTGGCGCGGCGTCCGGCATCCGTCGCCGCCGCGTCGTCGCGTGGGACGGCGGCGCGCGCGCGACGCGGGGGTTGTCGGGACGCGGGTCGGTCGGGTCATGCCGGCGAGCGATAGCGTAGCGGACCGCGTCGACGGCGGGTCCACGAAATGCCGCAGATGTGCACGGCGGGTCGACGCGCCGGGCGCGCAACGGCGTGACGGCACGCGCCCCGGTGGGCGGCACGCCGGCTGCAATGCCGGCAGGCCGCAGCCGCGGATGGTCGCGGCAAAGTTGCAACCGCAAGCATGCGGACAAGGAGGATCACATGCAGTCGTATCGTTGGATTCAGTTGGCTTTGGGTGGATTTGCGGCGCTGTCGATCGCCGCGACGCCGGCGTCCGCGCAGCGCGCGCCGGCGGATCCGGCCGATTCGAGCGCGGACGGCGCGTCCGACGGCGCGCCGGGCGCGGGGCTTTCGATCACGGGTCTGACGTGCGAGCGCACCCGCGGCCGGCGCGGGGTTCGGGCCGCGACCGTGTCGTTCGAAACCGTGCTTCCCGAGACCGGCCGGGAGGTCGTCGTGCGCGCGACGCTCGGGACGTGGCGGTCGTCCGAGTACTTCACCGTCGACTACTACGGCGCCGACGGGCGGGAACTCGCCACGCTGTACCTCGATGCTCGGTGGAGCGACGACCCGTTCGACGCGATGGCCGACGACCTCACGCCGGAGGAGGCGACCTCTTTGGTCATGGTCCTGGGCGACCGGTCGTTCATCGGCGGGATGCAGGCCTGCGCGCAGCG
>RFGE01000198.1 GCA_003696105.1 Deltaproteobacteria bacterium
AGCGCCGCTGTCGCGATCACCACTCCGATCGCAGCCGCGCGCATCACCGCCCCACCACCACGATCACGAGCGGCGCGCCGGCCACCAACCGGTCGTCGGCGCCGTCGACGATGAGTGCGCCGCCGTCGGCGCGCGACGCGACGGTGCGCGCGACGTCGGGTCCGCGGCGCGGGTCGGCCAGCGCCCGCGCGAGGCTGCGATAGAACACCATCGGCCCCCGATAGTCGCGCCCTCCGGCGCGCAATGCCAGCCCCACCGCGGGCCGGCGCAGCGCGCGTCGCGCGTCGACGACGACGGCCGACGGCCCGGCGGCGGCCGGCGGCTCGCCGGGCCCCTGCAGCGCGGTGCGGATCGCTTCGATCGGCGCGACGAGCTCGACCACGACCGACCCGTCGGAGCCGTAGTCGATGGCGCCGTCGCGCGCGCGCGCCAACGCCGCCGCCAGGCGCCGCTGTGCCTCGGCGGCCGCGGCGGCCGCGGCGCCTACGGTACCGCCGCCGGCCCACGGCAGCGCGCGCGCCGCCTCCGCCAGCGCCGCCGCCGCCCGCGCCCGCGCGGTCCGCTCCGCGCGCACGCGCGCGACGTCCGGGCGTGGCGCGCGCAGGTCTGCCGCCGCCGCGCCGACCGCGGTGATGCGTCCGCGCGCCCAGTCTACGCGCACCCGATCGCGCGCTCTGTCGGTCCCACCGCCGGCGCGCGCCGGCGCCGCGAACGCCCACAGAATCGCAGCGGCCGCCGCCGGCAGCGCGAGCGCCCCCGGCCGGCGTGCGCGCTCCGCGCCGGATCGCGGTCCATCGCCGTTCGGACCGCGCGCGGCCCCGCGACGGCCGCCTCGCGCGGCCGTCCGGATGAGCGCGACCGCTCCGCGTGCAATGCAACGCGGGGTCCGGCCGGCGCGACGTCCGCCGCCGCGCGTGGCCGGTCGCGCGCCCGACCGGCCGACTGTCGACCGTCGCTCCGTCACGCCGTCCGATCGAACGCCCGAGGTCACCTCGTCATTCCCACTCGATCGTGCCGGGCGGCTTCGACGTGATGTCGTACACGACGCGGTTGATCCCGCGCACCTCGTTGATGATGCGCGACGAGATGGTCGCGAGCAACTCGTAGGGCAGCTGCGCCCAGTCGGCGGTCATGCCGTCGCGCGAGTAGACCGCGCGCACCGCCAGCGCGTCGGCGTAGGTGCGCGCGTCGCCCATGACGCCGACCGACTTGACCGGCAGCAGCACTCCGAAACTCTGCCAGATCGCCTCGTAGAGTCCGGCGGCGCGGATCTCCTCCTCGATGATCGCGTCGGCCGCGCGCAGCGTGTCGAGCCGCGGCCGATCCACCGCTCCGAGGCACCGGACCGCGAGCCCCGGGCCGGGGAACGGCTGGCGGGTGATCATGTGGCGCGGCAGGCCGAGCTGCTCGCCGAGTTCGCGCACCTCGTCCTTGAACAGCTCGCGCAGCGGCTCGATCAGCTCGAAGTCCATGTCCTCCGGCAGGCCGCCGACGTTGTGGTGCGACTTGATCGTCGCGGACGGCCCCTTGAACGACACCGACTCGATCACGTCGGGATACAGGGTGCCCTGGGCCAGCCACCGGGCGTTGTCGATCGAGCGCGCCTCCGCCTCGAACACGCGGATGAACTCCGCGCCGATGATCTTGCGCTTGCGCTCCGGGTCGGTCACGCCGGCGAGCGCGCGCAAGAACCGGTCCTCGGCATCGACGACGCGGAGGTCCACCTTGAAGTGGTCGCGGAACACCGCCGCGACGTTCTCCCGCTCGCCGCGGCGCAGAAGGCCGTTGTCGACGAAGATGCAGGTGAGCCGGTCGCCGATCGCGCGGTGGAGCAGCGCGGCGACGACCGAGGAGTCGACGCCACCCGACAGCCCGCAGATCACGCGGCCGTCGTCGCCGACCTGACGGCGGACCGCCGCGACCGCCTCGTCGACGAACGAGGCCATCGACCAGTCCCCGGCGCAGCCGCAGATGCGAAACAGGAAGTTCGACAGGATCTCGGCGCCGCGCGGCGTGTGCGCGACCTCGGGGTGAAACTGGACGGCGTAAATCCGCCGGGCCGGGTCGGCGAACGCGGCCGCCGGACAGTTCGGGCTCTCGCCGAGCAGCCGAAAGCCGTCCGGCAGGCGCGCGACGCGGTCGGCGTGGGACGCCCACACGCGCACCGCCTCGCCCGGAGCGAACCCGTGCAACAGGTCGTCCGGCTCGACGACGTCGACCTGGGCGCGGCCGTACTCGCACTTGTCCGCCGCGACCACCTCGCCGCCGAGCAGCTTGGCGGTGAGCTGCGCGCCGTAGCAGATGCCGAGCACCGGCACGCCGAGGTCGAACAGTTCCGGAGACAGGGTCGGCGCGCCGTCGGCGTACACGGACGACGGACCGCCGGACAAGACGATGCCGCGCGGGTTCATCGCCCGGATGCGGTCGATCGGCAGGTGAAACGGGTGGATCTCCGAGTACACGGCCTGCTCGCGAATGCGCCGCGCGATCAACTGGGTGTACTGGGAGCCGAAGTCGAGGATCAGGATCGTCTCGTGCGCCATGCCGGGTCGCCGCCTTATAGCACCGGATCGCGCCGCGCGGCCGGCGGGCCTGCCGCCGGCGTCGCGGCGGCGCGCGCCGGCGGCCGGCGCCGCGGCGCGCCGCCGCGCGCGCCCGGATCGCGCCGCCGCACCCGGTTTCGCAGCCCTCGCGTTGTCATCGCCTCGAGAATTCCCTACCTTCGCCCGGCCATGTGGCTCGCGCTGATCGCCGCACTGTCCTTCCAGGTCCAGCTGGGGAGGGACTATCGCGTGGGCGATCTCGCGCTCACGACGGACGTGACCATCGCCGCGGTCGACGCCGACGGCCGCCCGGTCGCGGACTACGCGGGCCGCGTGCGCGTCGACGGCATCGCGGGCGTCGACGAGGTCGCGGTCGACGGCGGCAAGGCGACGCTGCGCGGCGCCACGCTCACGGCGGACGAGGTGGTCGTCCGCGCACCCGACGGGGCGACCGGGCGCGCAGCGGTGCGCCGGGTACCCGGGTTTTTGTCGCTGTTGCCGCCGCTGGTCGCCATCGCACTCGCGATCTGGCTGCGCCAGGCGCTCGTCGCGCTGTTCGCGGGCATCTGGCTCGGCGCGCTGTTCGTCCACGGCTTCGATCCGCTGGCGGCGACGCTGCGCGCGTTCGACACCTATCTGCCGCAGCAGGTTGCGGACACCGGCAACGCCCAGATCCTGCTGTTTACGCTCGCGCTCGGCGGCATGGTCGGCATCATCTCGAAAACCGGCGGCTCCAAGGCGCTCGTCGACCTGGTCGCCCGGCGCGCGTCGTCCCGGCGCTCCGGCATGCTGTCGGCGGCGATCGCCGGCATCGTCGTGTTCTTCGACGACTACGCCAACTGCCTGCTCGTCGGCAACACGGTACGGCCGTTCACCGACTCGCGGCGGATCTCGCGCGAGAAGCTGTCGTTCCTGGTCGACGCGACCGCCGCGCCCGTGTCCACGATCGCGCTGGTGTCGACCTGGACCGGCTACCAGCTCGGCCAGCTCGACCACGCCGGCGTCGATCTCGGCGCCGGCGCCTACGACTTCTTCCTGCAGATGATCCCGTACAGCTTCTACTCGCTGCTGACGATCGCGTTCGTGTTCATGATCGCCGCGTCGCAGCGCGATTTCGGCCCGATGCTCGCCGCCGAGCGCCGCGCGATCCGCGAAGGGCTGCTCGTGCGCCCCGGCGGGCAACCGCTCGCGGACGCCGAACTCACCGACATGGCGCCGCCGGACGGGGCGAGGTTGTACTGGCAACACGCGGCGCTGCCGATCGGGTTCGTCATCGTGTGTGTGGTGGTCGGACTGTACGCCGTCGGCGTGGACCTGCTCGGCCCCGACGCCGAGGACGCCAGCTTGCGCGAGATCGTGTCGGCCGCCGGCGACGACGCGTTCAAGGTGCTGCTGTGGGCGTCGTTCGGCGGCAGCGTGGTGGCGCTCGCCAGCGGGCTGGCGACGCGGTCGATCAGCCTGTACCAGGGCGTCGATGCGTGGGTCCAGGGCGCCAAGTCGATGATGATGGCGTGTTTCATTCTCGTGCTCGCGTGGGGCATCGGCGACATCTGCAAGACGCACATGCAGACCGGCGACTGGCTGATGTCCGTCGTGTCGCCGGGCGCGCACTGGATGCCGATGATCGTGTTCGTCGTCTCGGGGCTGATCTCGTTTGCCACCGGCAGCTCGTTTTCGACGATGGCGATCGTCATCCCGATCGCCGCGCCGATGGTGTGGGGCGTGACGCACCCCGGGGACGTCGAGCGCGTCGCGACCATGGCGGCCGTCCTGTCGGGCGCCGTGTTCGGCGACCACTGCTCGCCGATCTCGGACACGACGATCATGGCGTCGATGGCGTCCGCCGCCGACCACATCGACCACGTCCGCACGCAGCTCCCGTACGCGCTGTTGTGCGCGGCGGTGGCGGCCGCGGTCGGCTACCTGCCGGCGGGGTTCGGCATCTCGCCCGTCGTCAGCCTGCCGGCCGGCGTCGCGATCCTCGCCGGCGTGCTCTACCTGGTCGGCCGGCGCGCGGACGCGTAATTCGCGGGCGCGTCCCACGGGCGTGGACCGATGCCGACCGGCTCGACCTCCTCGCGTACGTGCGACTCGTCGCCGGCGTCCGGCCGGGTTCGACATCGGTTCGCCGCGACCGGCCGCGCGATCGGCGCGCGCCGCTACCGCTCGGTCTGATAGTTGGGCGCCTCTTTCGTGATGATCACGTCGTGGACGTGGCTCTCGCGCAGCCCCTGGTTCGTCACGCGGATGAACAGGCCCGGCTTGGCGCGCAGCTCCTCGATCGTGCGGCAGCCGGTGTACCCCATCGATGACCGCAGGCCGCCGACCAGCTGGTAGACCGAATCGGCCAGCGGTCCCTTGTACGGCACGCGCCCCTCGATGCCCTCGGGCACCAGCTTGCGCGCGTGGTCCACGTCGCCCTGGAAGTAGCGATCGCTCGACCCGGCCTTCATCGCGCCGATCGAGCCCATCCCGCGATACGCCTTGTAGCTGCGCCCCTGATAGAGGATGACCTCGCCCGGCGCCTCGTCGGTGCCCGCGAACAGCGACCCGATCATGACCGAGCTGGCGCCGGCCGCGATCGCCTTGGCGATGTCGCCCGAGTGTTTGATGCCGCCGTCGCTGATCACCGGGATGCCGTGCGGCTCGGCCGCGGCGACACAGTCGGCGATGGCGGTCAGCTGCGGCACGCCGACGCCGGCGACCACGCGCGTGGTGCAGATCGATCCCGGGCCGACGCCGCACTTGACCGCGTCGACGCCCGCCTCGATCAGCGCCTTGGCCGCGGCGCCGGTCGCGATGTTGCCGGCGACGATCGGGAGTTCGGGATATTCGGCGCGCGTCGCGGCGACCGCGTCGAGCACGCCGCGCGAGTGGCCGTGGGCGGTGTCGATCACGATGACGTCACAGCCCGCCGCCACCAGCGCCGCCACCCGATCGCGCCGATCCGGCCCGACGCCGACCGCGGCGCCGACCCGCAGGCGGCCGAGGTCGTCCTTCGCGGCGACCGGGTGCGCCTCGGCCAGCTCGATGTCCTTGATCGTGATGAGCCCCGCGAGCCGTCCATCGGCCGCGACGACCACGAGCTTCTCGATGCGATTTTTGTGCAGCAGGTCCTTGCAGCCGTCCAGGTCGACCCCTTCGGCTACCGTGATGAGCCGGCGCGTCATGACGTCGCCGACCTTCTGGTCGAGGTTCTTTTCGAACCGGATGTCGCGGTTGGTCAGGATGCCGACCGGCCGGCGGTCCGCGTCGACGACCGGCAGGCCGCTGATTCCGTGCTGGCGCATGAGCGCGACCGCATCGGCCAGGCGCTCGTCGGGTCCAATCGTGATCGGGTCGACGATCATGCCGGACTCGGCCTTCTTGACCCGCGCGACCTCGAGCGCCTGCTCCTCGATGCCCAGATTCTTGTGGATGATGCCGATTCCGCCCTGGCGGGCCATCGAGATCGCCGTCGCCGCCTCGGTCACGGTGTCCATGGCCGCACTCAACAGCGGAATGTTGAGCCGAATGTCGCGCGCGAGCCGGGTGGACACGTCCACGTCGCGCGGCAACACCTCGCTCGCCGCCGGGACGAGCGACACATCGTCGAACGTGAGGGCTTCGCGAAGCTGTTCGGGCAGCATGGCGCACCCTACTCGGTCCCGGAATCCGAGGCAAGGCGCGGATGTACGTGGACCCCTCACCTGTGCGTACATGTGTCTGGGGTTTCCGCCGCCCGCCTGGGAGTGAAGACCCCACTCGCTGGCCCGAAGGGCCGCAATTTCGCGGAATCCGGGCTGGCATGGCGCTTGGATAAAAAGTTCGCCAACACGGAACCCGAACGCGTGCGGCGGAGGAAGCCAATGTCACTGATTCAGACTCGCATGTACACCCACGGCCGGGCCTGGCTGGCCGCGCTGTTCGCCGTCGCCCTCGCCGGCGGCGGCTGTGTCGGCGACATCCCGACAAGCGACCCGGATCCGATGGACCCGAACCCCGACCCGGATCCGGACCCGAATCCGAATCCCGACCCGAATCCGCAGCCCGATCCCGAGAGCCTCGACGTCACCGGCATGACGATGGACTACTGGGAGGCCGAGCCGCTGGCGAACGTCGCGCTCGAGACCCAGGGCATGATCGACGCGCAGGGCAATCCGTTCGCGACGACCAGCGACGCGACCGGCGCGTTCGCGTTCGTCGGCGTGCCCGCCGCCAGCACCTTTTACGTCCGCACCAGCCTCGACTCCGAAACGCTCGCGTACCGGCCGACCATCAACGAGCCGGCGGTGGTCGTCAACGACGACCTCGTCCAGAACTTCTACGTCGTGTCCGAGGCGTTCGTGAATATCAACAGTTCCACGGTCAACCAACCGGTGGACCCGCTCGCCGCATTCGTCGTCGCCGACGTGCGCGACATGCTCGGCCTGCCGCTCGAGGGCATCCCGGCCGAGGACATCACGCTCACCGACGCGCTCGGCAATCCGATGGGAACCGGCCCGTACTTCTTCGGCGCGACTGGCATCCTCGACCTGAACCTGCTGGCGACCACCGCCTACGACGGCAAGGCGCGCATCGCGTTCCTCAACGTCCCCGCCGGCACGTACACGCTCACCGTGCTGTACCCTGACCCGGCCGATCCCGCGGCGAAGCTGCCGATGACCGTGAGCATCACGACCGAGGCCGGCGGCGCCAACCTCGCGCGCGTCGGCGGCATGGGCAACCAACCGCCGACCGGCGGTGGCGGCGCCTATTCGTTCGTCGACGACGTCTACCCGATCCTGCAGAAGGCCTCGCTCGGCGGCGTCGGCTGCGCGAACTGCCACAGCACGGCCAAGGTCGCCAACTTCCTGCGGTTCGACGAGGACCCGGCGCTGGTCTACAACGCGATGCTCGCCCGCCCCGGCGTGATCAACATCCTCGACCCGGCGCAGTCGATGCTGCTGACCAAGCCGCTGTACGAGGATCCGCCGAACCACCCGAACGCGACCTTCCTCGACATGAACGACCCGAACTACATGGTCATCCTCCGGTGGATCGAGCAGGGAGCGCCACTTCAGAAGTAGGCGCAGCGTGACGCGGCGCCGGCCCGCGCCGGCGCCCGCCCCATCGACCCCACGGGGCGCGGCCGCCCATCCCTCCCCCGACTGGCGCCGCGCCCCCTTTTTTGCACGCGCCGGCCGGCGGCAGCGCGCTACTGGGCCGGCGCATCCCCGCCCGCCGCGCCGGCCTCCGCGACGTCCGTCGGCGGCGGTACGTCGCTTTCGTCGACGCGCACGCTGCCGCGGATCGGCACGACGCCGGCCGGGCGCGCGGGCACCATCGCGGCGACGGTGAGCATCACCGTGTGGCTGCGGTAGTCGCCGACGCCGACCGCGTCCGACGATCGGTGCTGGAACGAGTAGCGCAGCCCGATGCTCAGGCGCGGGTCGCGATTCGTGTAGAACACGCCGCCGTCGACCAACGCGGTCGTCCAGCCGGTGTCGTCGCCGTCGCCGGCGACCACGCGCGTGCGGCCGAGGGCGCCGCGCGCCGCCAAGAACAGCACCGGCTCGCTCGGGTCGTCGGCGAGCCACGGCAGCGGCTTGCCCAAGTTGAGCGACGCCGACTCGGTGACGGCGGTCTGGGCCGCGAACAAGACGGGCACGACCTCGCGCGCGAGCAGCGCGCTGCCAAAGCCGATGTCGTGGCGGTAGAACGCGCCAATGCGCGCGACCGGGAACACGCCGGCCGCGGCGCGCTCGTCCAGCGGCGCGAGCCAGGACGCGCCGGCGAACGCCTGCCCGCTCCAGTGCTCGTCGAAGTCGCGCTGGAACGTCGCCTCGACCGTCGTCTCGACCTGCCGCGAGGCGCCGTCGAACACGCCGGGCGACTCGAGCTGGATGAAGCGCCCGGCCGCGCGCGCGCCGAGCGTCTGTCGCGGCCACACGCGATCGGCGGTGACGGCGAGCTCCGCGTCGTGCGAGCGCGTCGCCAGCGCGTCGTCCTGGCGCGTCTCCGCGCGGTTGGCCGCGGCGGTCTGTCCGAGGCGCCACGTCTCGCTCAGGTCGTAGCGCAGTGCCTCGGTCGCCTCCAGGCGGATGAACGTCTGGTCCGCAGGGGGCAGGAAGTCCGTGTCCGGCTGGGTCGGGTCCGTGGCGATCACGAGCGCGCCCGTGTCGCCCATCGCCGCGGCGACGGACGCGACCACCGTCGACCGCGGCCCCGGGCGGACGAACCCGCGCCACTGGAGGCGGTGCGAGTAGTCGTTGGCCTCGGAGTGGTCGACGTTCAGGTCCGCCTGGAACTCGTACGACAGATCGAAAATCGTGCGCGGGGTCGCGCGCGAAACCAACAGGCCCGGGCGCAGGTTGAAGAAGAAGTCGGACACCGGCTCGGGGGTCGCCGGGTCGTCGTCGGCCGGGGCCAGCGCGAGGTTGTCGGTCCAGCCGGAGAGGGTCGCGATGAGCCCGTGGACGCTCCAGTCGCTCTGGGCGGACGCGACGGCCGGGGCGGCGGCGCCGAGGGCGGCGCAGCAGAGGGAGACGGCGCGTTTCATCGGGCGGACGCTAACACGCCCACCCCCGCGCATGCGTGGCCGATCGCACGCTGGCGGCCCGGCGCGGCGAGGGCTCGCCCATAAGGCGGCGAGCGGCCCGCGGCCCGCGCCGCCGCGGGCCGGGGCGCGTGCGGCCGAGCGAGGGCGCGGCGCTCGCGGCCGGGCCGCCGCGCACGAGCGGCGGCGCGGCGATTGCGCGCGGGACCGCGCCCGCGGCACACTGCCCGCGCCATGGAGCCGTCCATCACGGTCGTCGCTGGAGCGACGCTCTTGATCGCCGGCGTGGCGTTTGTTCTCCACGCGCACCGGCGAAAACTCGCCATGTGGCAGCAGGTGGCGGCCCGCCGCGGCGCGACCTTCGCCCTCCGCCGGACGCTGCTCGTCAGCCACAGCCCCTCGATTCGCGAACGGCGCGGGTCCGTCGACGTCCTGCTCGAGATGGCCTCTCGGCGGACTTGGTCGACTACTTCGTCGAGCGACGACACGAGGCCGTACCTGCGCTGTCGCGCGCCCTATCCGATCGCCGCCGGTCCGCGGTTCAAGGTCACGCCCGACGGATTTTTCGCGTCGATCGGCAAAGCCCTCGGCATGCAGGATGTCGTGCTCGGCAACGACGCCGCGTTCGACGACAAGTTTGTGGTCAAGACCGACGACCCGGCGCGCACCCGGATCGCGTGGACCGCGCGCGCGATGCAGCGGCTGGTGACCGCGTTGCCGCGGGCCAGCGTCGTCAGCGACGGCCGCGAGGTGGTGCTCACCGTCGACGACTACGGCAACACGCCGGCGGTGCTCGAGGCGTGCCTCGACGTGGTCGGCGACATCGTGACCAGCGACGTGTTCGGGATCGGCGCGCTTCGATCCCTGGCCGGCGCGGTCGTCGCGTCGCCGATGACCGTGCGCCTGTCGCTGCCCGAGACCGTCCACCTCGGCGTCGACCTCGACGCCGACGGCCGCCCCACGACCTGGGCGCGCGCCGACATCGCGCGAGCCGCGGCGCCGTATCGAGCGCCCATCGCCGACGGCCGCATCCGCGGCGCGCCGCCGGGCGCGGTCCCCGACGAGGCCGCCGACCTGATCGCGCGGGTCGCCGCGGGCACGGTCGAAGTGGCCGACGGCCGGGTGACCGTGTGGTTCGATCGGATCGAGACCGACGCGAGCCGCCTGCGCGCCGGCGCCGAGCTGGCCGCGGTGCTGGGCCGAAGAGCGTCCCAGGGCGTGTTCCGGTGACGGAGGCGCGCCGAACTCGTCACCGGCCGGGAAACCGGGGTATACCTGCGGCCCCGCGCTACACCATGCTGGCGACCCTCCGACGCAAGAACCTGCACACGTGGCTCGGCGGCTACGCGCGGCACCTGGTGCGCCGTGCGCGGACGCCGCGCGTGGCGGGGCCGCGCCACCTTCTGTTCGCGCTGTGCGACCACTACGAGCCGCTCCACGGCGACGTGCCGCACGCCGTCGGCGTCGACCGCGTGCGCGCGTGGCAGCAGCGCTACCCCGAGGCGGTGCGCGGCTTCCGCGACGCCGACGGCCGGCCGCCGCGCCACTCGTTCTTCTTCCCCGGGGAGCAGTACCATCCCGAGTTCATGGACCGGCTCGCGGAACTGGTGCGCGGCGGCTACGGCGAGGTGGAGGTGCACCTTCACCACGACGGCGACACCGCCGGCACGCTCCGCGCACAGCTCGACCGCCACCTGGCCGCGATGGCGCGACACGGCCACCTGAGCCGCGGCGCCGACGGCCGGCTGCGCTGGGCGTTCATCCACGGCAACTGGGCGCTCGCCAACCCCCGCCCGGGCGGCTACCAGTGCGGCGTCGACGACGAACTCGAGGTGTTGTTCGACGCCGGCTGCTACGCCGACTTCACGTTTCCGTCGGCGCCGGACGACACCCAGCCGAACATCGTCAACGCGATCTACTGGCCGGTCGGCGACCTGCGCGCACCGCGCTGTTACGAGCACGGCGAGCCAGCCCGCGTCGGCGTGGTGCGACACGACCGCCTGCTGCTGATCCAGGGGCCGCTGTGTCTGGCCTACAAGCCGACCGGCGCCCGCGTCCGGATCGAAAACGGCGCGCTCACCGGGGTCGACCCGCCGACGGCGCGCCGCGTCCGCTCGTGGGTGGCGCAGAACATTCACGTAGACGGGAGGCCCGAGTGGGTGTTCGTCAAGGTGTTCACCCATGGATGTCCCGAGGACACCGCGGCGTCGCTGCTCGGCGACGGCGCGCGCGCGCTGCACGAGGCGATCGGTGGGATGTACAACGATGGCCGCCGCTGGCGACTCCACTACGTGACCGCGCGCGAGATGTACAACGTCGTGCGCGCCGCGCTCGACGGCAAAGCCGGCGATCCGAACGACTACCGCGACTACGCGATCCCGCCGCCGCCCGTCGCCACCTAGCGGCGCGCGGCCGCCGGCGGCACGACGCCGCGCGGCCGCCGGCGCGCGGGGCGCGCGGCCGCCGGCGGCACGACGCCGCGCGCGCCGCCCGCCGCTCGTCTATACTGCCCCGCGTGACCCGCTCCGTCCTTCCGTCCTGGCTCGTCGCAGCCGCCGTCGCCGCCGCGCTCGCGTGCGGCGGCGGGGCGGTGTCGAACTACGACTACGCGGCCGAGCCGAACCCGCTCGCGACCGGCGCCGAGTTCGTCATCGGCGTCGGCGACCGCCTGCAGATCACGGTGTGGCAGAACCCGAACCTGTCGACCGAGATTGCCGTGCGCCCGGACGGAACGATCACGATGCCGCTCGTCGGCGACCTGCACGCCGCCGGCAAGACGCCGAGCCAGCTTCGCGCCGAGATCGCCGCAAAATTGAGCCAGTACATCAAGGAGGACACCGCCGTCGTGACCGTCGCGGTCACCGAGGTCAACAGCTACCGGTTCAGCGTCGTCGGCGAGGTCGCGCGGCCGGGCGTGTTCGGCGAGCGGCGCTACGTGACGGTCGTCGAAGCGCTCGCGCTCGCCGGCGGGTTCACGCGGTTCGCGTCGCGCGACAAGATCACGGTGCTGCGCAAGGACAAATCTGGCACGGTCAGGAAGATCCCGATCGACTATGACGCGATCGCGCGCGGCGAGCGGCCGGACATGAACATCGTCGTGCTCGCCGGGGACCAGATCGTCGTGCCGTGATGCGCGCGCGCGCCGCCGTTCACCCGCCGGAGCCGGCGGCGACCGACTGGCTCGACAGCGAGCCCGGCCTGCGCGCGGCCGCCGCGGAACTGGCGCGGGTGCTGCGGCGCGGGCGGGCGCGTTGGCCCGTGACGACGGCCCTCGCGCTGGCCGTATCGGCGCTTGCGGTCGCGGCGCTCGCGCGAAAGCCGCCGCTTTACCGGGCGCGCGCGATCCTGCGAATGACCGAGGGCGCATTCCAGGACACGCGCCGTTCGCTCGCCCGCGGCGACCTGCAGGGCTACTTCACCCAGGTCGTGCTCGGTGCCGACACGGTCCTGCCGATCGTCCGCGACCTGGCGCGCGAGCGCGGCATGTACGCGGCCGAACTCGCCCGCGGCGACGCGGACGCCGTCGCCGCCGTGCGCGAGGACGTGTCGGTCGTCGTGTTCCGCAACTTCTTTCTCATCGCCGGCAGCGACACGCGGCGCACCGTTCGCATCGCGATCACCTACCGGGGCCCCGACGCGGTCGGCGGCACGGCCCTCGTCGAGCGGCTGGCCGACGCGGTCGTGGCCCACGAGCGCCAGCGCCACGAGCGAGCCACCGAATCGTTCGAACGGGAGGCGCTCGCGCACCTGCAGGAGGCCGATGCCGCGCTCGAGCGCCTCGACCGCGAACTCGCCGAGCTGAGGTCGGCGCTCGCCGGCGCCAGCCGGGCGCAACGCGCGGCGCTGTCGGTGCAGCAACAACGGATCGAAGCCCAGCGGCGCGCCTACGACGCGGCGCGAGCCCGCGCGCGCCAGGACCTGGTGGCAGCCAAGGCGTGGCGCGCGAGCCCGGTCGCCGTCGAACTCGCTCAGTTGATCGCGCCCACTCCCGTGCCCGCGCAGGCGAGGAAACGACGCCTCGCGGTCGTGTCGGTGCTCGCGCTGCTCGCCCTGTTGCCGGTCGCCGCCGTGGTCGTCGGCGCGTTCGACTCGCGGGTGCGCGACGCCGAGGACATCGAGCGCGTCGGCATCGACGCGCTCGGCCACATACCCAAGTTCCCCGGCTACGCGGCCGGGAGTCTGGCCGACCGCGTCGCGGCGCGGCGCGAACGCCCGGCGGAGCGCGCGGCCGCGGTGACCGCCGCCGGCGTCAGCGACCGCGCGCTCCGAGCATGACGAGCGGCGTGCGCGCGATGATCGACGCCTCCATCCGCAGGTAGGTGGAGAACTTCTCGAGGGACGCGAGATACGCCATGTCGTACAGCAGCTTCATGCGGAACTCGTCGGCCTCCGCGCCGTCGGCTTCTTCGAGCCCGAACGGGTTGGTGAGCGCCGCGGCGTGCTGCAGCACCTCCGACCCCTCGATCGGCTTGCCGGTGTAGCCGAGCGACACCTGCGCGAGCCCGGTGATGCCGGGCTTGACCCCGCGCATGCGCTCCTCGAACAGCGGGATCGCGAGCGCGAGGTTGCGCAACAGCTCCGGCCGCTCCGGCCGCGGCCCGACCAGGCTCATCGAGCCGGTGAGCACGTTCCACAGCTGCGGCAGCTCGTCGAGCCGCGTCTTGCGCAAGAACCGGCCGACGCGCGTCACCCGCGGATCGTTTTCCCCGGCGACGACCGGCCCGGTGTACTTCTCGGCATCCGGACGCATGGTGCGGAACTTGACCATGTCGAACTCGCGGGTCTGGAACGTGCGCCCGTTCGTGTCGACGAGCGGGCCGGCCCGGCGCTGGCGAAACAGGATCGGCCCGGGGCTGTCCAGGTAGATCGCGGCGCCGATGATCGGAAACAGCGGCGCGGTGACGAGCAGCCCGGCGGCGCTCGCGACGACGTCGACGAGTCGTTTGGTGATGCGAACCGCGGGGGTCATGGGCCAGCGGCTACTCTATGCGATCGCGCGCGGCGCTGGTAGACTGCGATCGGGGACTCCATTGATCCGCCTGACGATACCCGCGCGGCTCGAGTGCCGCGAGATCGCCGTCCACGCGGTGGCGGCGGTGTGCCGGCTGGTGCGCGGCGCCGCCGGCAGCCCGATGCCGCCCGGCGTGAATCCCGTTCTCGACGCGCGGATCCGCGCCGCGATCCTCGGAGACGACGCGCTCGACCTCAGCCACGCGTTCGACGCCGCGGTCGTCACCTCGGTCGTCGAGATCCTCAACAACATCTGCCTGCACGGCGCCTCGGACGACATGGACATCGACATCGCGGTCGAAGCCGACGGCGGCGAGTTGGTCGTCCGCATCGTGGAGCGCGGCGACCCGTTCGACTTCCACGGGGTTCCCGATCCCGACCTCGACAGCCTCCCGGAGGCCGAGATGGGGCTGTACATTTGTCGCCAGCTTCTGGATTCTCTCGACTACGTCCCGGGGCCTCCGAACGTGTGGACGCTGCGCAAGCGCCACGCAGCCGAGCAACAGGCGTCGACGAGGGCAGCGGTAGCGGGTAAAGACCAGTGATGGATGCGACGCCATGACCATCGAGCGAGTTGACGCAGGACAGGAGACGCGCGTGTCGATCTCGGGCACACTCGACGCGCTCACCGCGCCGGACGTGCGCAAGGAAATCCCATCGATCGTCGAAACCGGGAAGCACCGCGTGATCGTCGATCTATCCGGGCTCACGCTGATCGACAGCTCCGGCGTCGCGGCGATCGTGTCGCTGTACAAGCAGGTGCGCGCCCGCGGCGGCGAGTTCAAGGTCGTCGGCGTCCGGGATCAGCCGCTGGCGATCTTCAAGCTGCTGCGGATGGACCGCGTGTTTTCGCTGTGAGCGAGGCCGCTGCCGTGCCGGACGCCCCTGCCGTGCCGGACGCCGCCCCCCTCCGGTCGCAGCCCCGACGCGCGGTCGACCGCGCCGGGCGAGGCGCGCCTCGGAGCGCGCGCCCGTGAGCTACCGCATCGAAGCCTACGATCCGGCGCGCCACCGCGCGGCCCTGCTCGAGCTGTGGGCCACGAGCCTGTGGGGCGCCGAGCGCCTCGCGCCCGCGGTCGAGGCGCGCCATACGTGGCTGTACGAACGCGCGCCCGACGGCCCGGCGCACACCGTCGTGGCGATCCACGTCGAGTCGGGCGCGGTCATCGGGTGTGCATCGGCGCTGCCGCGGCGGCTGGCCGACCGGGCCGGCAGCGGCGCGCGGGCCGGCATGTTGTGCGACTTCGCGATTCGCCGGGACCACCGCACCGCGGGGCCGGCGATCGCGATGCAGCGGCGCCTCGCCCAAGACAGCGCCGCAGCCGGTTTCGACCTGCTTTTCGGCTACCCGAACGACGCCGCGCTGCCGATCTTCAAGCGCCTGCGCTGGACCGTCGTCGGCAAGGCGCGCACGTGGGTGCGCCCGCTGCGCACCGAGGCCGCGCTGCGCGACCGGCTCGAGCGCGCGGCGGCCGACCGGGCGCCCCGGGCCGCGCCGCTGCTGCAACCCGCGATCGCGCCGGTCGCGCGCATCGGCGGCGCCGTCGCCGACGCCGCGCTGCTCGCCGGCCAGGCGCGCCGCGCGCTGCGCCGGCCGCGGGCCATCCGCACCGAGGTCGTCCCCCGCGCGGACGAGCGGTTCGACGCGCTGTGGCGGCGCGCGCGGCCACCGGGGCTCACCGGAGACAAGACGTCGGCGTTCCTGCAGTGGCGCTACGCGGAGTTTCCGACCGCGGCGCACCGCCTCGTCGCCGTCACGGGCCGCGGCGGCGACCTGCTCGGGTTCGCGGCGTGCGCGGTCGAAGACGACGTCGCCGTACTGTGCGACCTGCACTGCGACTGGGACGCCGACCTCGACTGGGTCCTGCTCGGCGTGTGCGACCGCCTACGGCGCGAGGGGCTCCGGTCCCTCTACGTTGGCTACGCGGGCGGCGAATGGCTAGGTAAGAAGTTGGAATCGCACCATTTCTTCGAGCGACCGAACGACCGGTCGCTGATCGTCCACACCCGGACCGACGCCCCCGCGGCGTTGCGCGATCGCGTCGCGACGGTCGACGCGTGGCACCTGTTCGACGGCGAGTTGGACATCTGAGCCCCGGCCCGCCGCGCCCGCGCGCTGGTGCGCAGGCGAATCTGGTGAATAATGTGGCCACATCATGCTCGCAGACGACCTCGGCCCTCGCGGCGCGGTGACCCCGCGCGACCAGCTCGACCGCATCGTCGCGCTCGTGCGCCGCGCGCTGCGGTACTGGTGGGTCGCGGCGCTCGTCGCGGTCGCGGGCACGGCGCTCACCGTCGGCGCCGCGTTACTCAAGGTGGACCGCTACGAGTCCGCGTCCGTCATCATGTACCAGGAGGTCATCTCCGCCCAACTTTTGCTCGGGTCGAGCCTCGCCGGCGAGCGGTCGCGCGGCATGGCGCTGCGGTTCGAGGAGATGACGCGCGCGCGCCCGCTGCTCGAGCAGGTGATCGAGGAGCACGGCCTGTTTTCGGACCTCATCCAGTCCGAGGGGATGAGCGCGGCGATCGAAGAGATGCGCAAGCGCATCGGATTCCGCGCCGGCGGCGGCGGCACGTTCACCATCTCGTACCGCGGCGACACGCGCGAGCAGGCACAGGCGGTCACCGCGTCGCTGGCCGATCATCTGATCGCGTGGGAGCGGGAGCTGCAGCGCAAACGCGCCAGCACGACCAAAGAGTTCCTCGCGAACCAGCGCGACCAGGTCGAAAAGGACCTCCAGCAGCGCGAGCGCGACCTCGCCGCCTTCTTGCGCGATCACCCGGAGTTCGCAACCGAGACGGTCGCCAACACCGCGGGCGCCGGCGTCCGCGCGGCGCGCGAGTCGCGGCGCGCCGGCGAGTCGGACCCGACGCTGCGGGCGCTCGAGCGCCAGCGCAACCGCATCCGCGCGCGGCTCGAGGCCGGTACGGCGCCGCCGTCGCCTCGCGAGGCGAGCAACCCGGCGGTGGTCGAAGCCGAGCGGGCGTTGCGCGCGGCCGAGCGCGAGCTGGACCAGGCGCGCCGCGACCTCGAACGCAAACAGGCCCGCTTTACCGACAAGCACCCGGACGTCGTGTTCGCCAAGAGCCAGGTGGCGGCGGCCGAGCGGCGCGTAGCCCAGGCGCGGGCGGACCTGGCGCAGGCGCGCGGCGCGCCGGCGGTCGCGCCCGCTTCCGAGGAAGACGTCGCGAAGTTGCGCGAAGAGCTCGACGACATCGAGAAGAAAATCGCCAGCTACAAGCGCCGTGCGCGCCGCGAACGCTCCGAGGCCGACGCCGACGACGCGGCCCGCGAGGTGGACGAAATCGTGCTGCTCGAGACCGAACACCAGCGCTTGCGCCGCGAGGTAGACGAGCTGCGCGAGCGCTACCAGGCGATCGAGGCCAAGGCGTTCACGGCCGAGATCGCCGCGGCATCGGAGGCGGCCGTGCAGGGCTCGCACCTGGCGGTCATCGAGCCGGCGTACCGGCCGACGCGGCCGGTCGGCGTGTCGCGCACGAAGCTCGTGTTGGCCGGCATGATCGCGTTTTCCGGGATCGGCGCGGCGGTGGCGTTCGCGCTCGCGCTGGTCGACGACCGCATCGTGAGCAAGTACGACGTCGAACGCCTCGACCTGTTGCCGGTGCTCGTCGTGGTGCCGCCGGGTGACCGCCGCCGTCGCGGCGAGGTTTAAATGAGGAATCACGCATCGCGTACGGTCCTCGCGGCCCCCTCACGCCGCCGGCGGCGTTGGAGCTCCTCGAAAGGGGGCCCACCCTTACTTCGTCG
>RFGE01000199.1 GCA_003696105.1 Deltaproteobacteria bacterium
CGACGCCGACCAAACGGTCACGCTCGCGACCCACGCATCTGCGGCTCGTCAAGTAGCGGGAATCTTGTCGTCGAGCGTCGTCGCAAAGGAGCCGCACCCCATAGATTTTATCGCGCACAGCTAACGATGAACAACCGCACGTCAGTTGGTCCGGCGCCATGAGGCCGGCCGGACCCATGGCCCCGACGTCCATCCGGATGGTGGCCAACTACGCTCACCACACAGCTATCGACTCCGGAGCACACACGTCCACCGAAGGCGGCGCGGATCGACAAACCGAGTGGAGCATCATTCGGATGCACCCGCCATCCAGATACTTTCCTTTGAATGCAGGAGCCTTCCCAAAGCCCGTCCCCTGGCGTTACGATCTGGTGGGAACAAGGAGGTGGTGGATGGCTCTCATGCGGTTTGCGAGCATGGCCGCATTCGTTGCGGCCAGCGCGGCAACCACGTTGCACGCGCAGAGTGCTACGACGAACGATGATGGCTGGCTGCTGTTGCGCGTTGACGACGTCCGCGTGACCCCGAAGCGCCCCGGCACCAACCGCGACTGGGACGGGCCGAAAAGGGAGCGAAAAGGGTTGTGCGACATCGCGCCTTCGGCCCAGGGAGCGATGCTCCTGGATGCCATGACCACCGGCGGCGCGGCGACCGCGGTAAGCATCCTGTGCGAACTGGGCTCGTCGGACAAGCAGGAAGAGAGAGACCCGAAGGCCCCCGATTTGATGGTACGGCTACGAGCCGGCAGCGACGTCACCTACCGCAGCTTCATCGCACCCGACCGGTACCGGCACTCCTTCGGCTACGAGTTTCTCGTCCCGATCGCGGGCATTCCACGCGATGGGCTGCGTCTCGCCGTGCTCGATCAGGACGGTGACGACATCACCGGCGGCGAGGTGATCGGGAGTGTGCGACTGAGCGCCAGCGCGCTGATACAAGCTGCGGACTCAAAGGACCCGGTTCTCACGCTGTCCGATGATGGGCTATCGCGCATCGAGATCGTCGTCTCCCGATTCGACGAACCCGCGGTAACGCGGACGCTGGACCTGCGAACCAACAAAGGTCAGCTACCCGTCGGCCGCCTTCACGTGCGAGCAGGCCAACTCGTCGAGATTCGGGCCTCGGGCGTCCACCAGGTCGGCGGCTGGCACGACGACAAGCTCGGGCCCGAGGGCTTCCGTGACAACAAACTCCGCAGTTACAACCTCAGACAGGAGCCGTTCAACACGGCACCCCATGGCGCGGCGATCGCGCGCGTGGGCGTCGTAAAACAGGCCGAGTCCCGCCTCGTTGTCCGCCGCTGTGTACGCCACATCGTGCCTTACAGCGGTAACGTCGTAGTGGGTGTCAATGACCGCGAGCCCAACAACAACCATGGCACGCTGACGTTCACCGTCACCGTCTCGCTGCCCAGACCAGAGAATTGGAGGCTCGCGGGAGCATTCGGCGGCTGTCCCGCACGAGGCCCGACCGCGACTTCTGTCGAAGCCGCCCCCCAGCCAGCCTCCCGCGTCGGACCAGTCGGCTGCACGCAGGTGGGTTCCATCACGCGCCTCACTGGCGCTGACGGAACGGGCGCGATCGTCGGCGATGTCAAGGCCAGCCGCACGAAGATCCGCCGCGTCGTAGCGACTGCGCCATCGATCAAGCACACGTCGAGAGCCGACGTAAACGCGAAGGGGCAGTTCGAGTTATTGGATCTGCCGCCGGGAACCTACGGCCTGAGCTTTTGGACTTCGAGGCGGCGCGTGCATCGCTGCGAGAACATCGAGGTGCGTGCTGGCAAGGCTGCGAACGTGGTCGCCGCGGTCGACGAACCTGTAACAGCCACCGATTCATCCCGCGCGCCGCGCCAAAAGACCGCGATGATCGACATCAAGAACGCAACGCTGCCCTTGGACGCGCGCGGCACACGGGTTCACTTCCACCAAGGAAAGGGCAGAAGCCGCTTCGAGTCGTGGACCATCAACCAGGTCGTCAGAGCAGATCTCGACGGTGACGGCCACGACGAAACCGCGGTCCGACTGAGTTGGGAGTGCGCCAACGCGGACGACTGCGGCAACAGCTGGGGCAGCGCCGTCGCCGTCTACAGCATCGTCAAATCCGAGCCGCAACTTGTGTCACGCCTCGACTTCACTCCGGAGGGCGGGTACACGGCCGACCAGATTCGGATTTCGGATCGAAAGCTCATTGTCTCCGGCGACGCGTGGACGGACGATGACGCGCGTTGCTGCGGGTCGCTGCGCCACGAGACAACGTACGTGCTGTCGGCCGGCACACTCGTCCAGCACGACCGGTCTACGCAACCGAAGCACTGACTCAGGGCGGACGGTCATGTTCACGGAGACGGCCCTCGATATGGGGGCGGTACTCATTCCGCGGGCCAGGAGAATCATAGGACCAAGGGAGACCTGCTCACTTGGATAATCTCAAGGACGACACGTCGATGCAGCGCCCGCACGTCGTCCTGCTCGGCGCCGGGGCAAGTCGTGCGGCATGCCCGGATGGCGATGCGGTCGGCAAACCCGTTCCGCTGATGAACGACCTCGTGCGCGTGCTCGGGCTCGAACACGAAGTGCCTTCGGGGCTCGACGCGTCCGATTTCGAAAGCCTGTACGGCGCGCTCAAGGCGGATCCCAACTATGCGGACCAATGCGACCAGATCGAACACGCGATCCATGAGTACTTCGCGGCGCTGTCCTTGCCCGATATTCCGACCGTCTACGACTACCTCGTCCTTGCCCTGCGAGAAAAGGATGTCATCGCCACCTTCAACTGGGACCCCTTTTTGCTGCAGGCTGCGCAGCGGTGCTATCGGGCACGGACGCGCCCGCCACAACTCGTCTTCCTACACGGGAACGTGGCGATCGGTTCCTGTGTCGGTGATCGTCGCGAGGGTCCCATCGGGACTCGTTGCTCGCGTTGCCGCAAGCCGTTTTCTCCCTCGCAGCTCCTTTACCCCATCGCTGAAAAGAACTACCGCGATGATCCTCAGATTGCTGCCGCGTGGTCGTACGTGCAGAATGCGTTCCAGTGCGCGTTCATGGTAACGATCTTCGGATACAGCGCCCCGCAGTCGGACGCCGCGGCCATCGACTTGCTCCGCACCGCGTGGGGATCGTCAGCGGCGCGCGAACTTGAACAATTCGAGATCATCGACATCCGCGACCCCGAGGCCTTGCGCGCGACGTGGGACGAGTTCATCCACACGGACCACTACGACATCTACGACGACTTCTTTGCGTCGTCGCTTGCGCGACACCCGCGCCGAACCGGTGAGGCCTACTGGCGCCAGCACATGGAAGCCCAATGGGTTCACCCGAATCCAGCACCACGCCATGTCGGGCTCGACGAGCTGCGACGCTGGCACATTCCGCTGCACGATGTTGAGCTTAACCGCGCACGCGAGCGCTGACCGCGACCCGCGGGGACAGCGGCCACTACGATCGTCGGCTGCATATCCGCTTCTTGCTTACCTCCCAGCGCCGGCGTCGCGCTGTCCACCAGGCGCCCGTTGTAGCGAAGGCGGGCGCGACCGCCGCAACCCGCGCCATGATCGCGTACTAACTGTCATGACGCCCAACGTTCTGCCGCAAACGAGCCCGGAAAGTCAGCAAGCCGCAGCGTAGGGTGATAGGGAACCAGGAGAAGCCAGACCCATGAGAATCACAAGGTTCTGTTGTCTCAATCTAGCCATCATCGCAGCCTGTGCCGGCGACAACGGTGCCGACGGCGAGGACGGCGAGGACGGCGAGGACGGGATGTCGTCGCTGGTGCGCGTCGACGACGAGCCGCCCGGTGAGAACTGCCCCTACGGCGGCGTCGCGATCCATACCGGGATCGACGCCAACGCCAACGGCATACTCGACGACGACGAGATCTCGGATACTCGCTACGTGTGCGACGGTCCGCCTCCACCGCCCACATTCGAGCAGGTGGCGAAGCTGGTCCCGAGCGACTCGGCCGCGAACCAGCGATTCGGTCGTGGTGTCGCCGCGACAGCGAATACCACGGTCATCGGCATGGTGGGGCAAATCGCAGGGCCGACAACGCAAGCGTACGTTTTCGAGCGCGATTCGATAACGGGCTCATGGCTGGAGACGGCGACCCTGACGCGATCAGACACGACCAGTGGCGACAACTTCGCCGAAGTGGTGGCTATCGACGGCGATGTAATCGCCGTGAGCAGCCGGAACGACGACGACGGCGGAGCGTCGGCCGGCGCCGTGTACGTGTTCGAGCGGGACGGCACCTGGACCGAGACGCAGAAGTTGATCGCGAGCGACGCCGCCGTCGACGATCAGTTCGGGCTGTCCGTGGACGTGTCGGGTACCCGCATCGCCGTCGGGTGCTAGAGTTGCGATGACCTCGGCGCCAGTTCGGGCGCCGTGTACCTGTTCGAGCGCAACCCGACAACGACGGTGTGGGAGCAGACTGACAAGCTCACCGCGAGCGACGGTGTCGCCGGCGATGGCTTCGGCGTGACCGTTGCCCTCGATGGCGACACGTTGCTGGTCGGCCAGATCGGCCCCGCACGCCCGGGCGCCGTCTACGTGTTCGATCGGAACCCCATCACCGGGGTGTGGTCGGAAACCGACAAGCTAACCGCCAGTGACGGCGCGCCCGGGATGGCGTTCGGCGAGCATATCGGCTTGTCAGGCGATCTGGCCGTGATCTCGATGCGCGACGACGATTTCGGCACAGACGCCGGTGCGGTCTACGTGTTCCGGCGCGAGTTCGGCGTGGGCTGGATCCAGGCCGACAAGCTCCATCCGACCGACGCGCATGCCAACCACGGATTTGGCGTCGCCGTGGCAATTGACGGGACCCGGATTGTCGTCGGCGCCGCCAACGACACCGACTGCGGCATGTATTGCGGTGCGCTGTACGTGTTCGAGCGGCGCGGCGGCCCGTGGGAATGGGTGCAGACCCAGAAGATCCGCGGCCTCGACATTGTCGAGGGCAGCGCGTTCGGTCGCGCCATCGGGCTGGCGGGCGACGTGATCGTCACCGGCGCCACGGGGATCTCGATCGGAACCAACCCGAGCGCCGGTGCGGGCTACGTCTTCGAGTTGGTTCCGTAACCCTCCAGGTCCAACAACAGCGACAACAGCGCTCGGCGCAGGGCACCTGGATCTCGATCGCGGCTCCACGCGCGGCGCGCTCCGTCGAGCAGGGCGGCCGGGCGATCTAGGCCGGCTGCTACAGTGCTACAGTCGGAGTCCGCTGCTGTCCGTCCGGGACCAACCGGTGCTGCATCGGCGGCCCGTGATTCCGCAGCCTTGTCCTTGTGGGTCCACTCCTGTCCACGTGGCAGCCCGTCTTCGACTCCCGGCGCCTCCACTACTTCACTACTCGTGATACCTCCACATTTCGATCGCGGAGGTGTCCGTCTGCTACGTGTCTCCACGATCGGATCTGCGATCGGCGCCCTCGAGCAACCGGCTCGCGCGCTCGGTCTCGCCCGGTGTCATCTCTCCCGATCAGGCCCCCGGACTGAGCGGGTTTTCTCACGGTCATGCCCCCAGTCCATGACGGGTTTTCTCAGGATCAGGACCCCGCCGACGATCGAGGTTTCTCACGATCATGCCCCTATCGAGAAGTTCACGACTCCGAGCTTTCATTGCGCCGCTCTCCCTCACCCGGCGTGCCCGAAAATCGCTCGGCGTGCCCGAAAATCGCTCCCAGACCCTCAGCAGAGGTGCGCATGAACACCTGTTTGCGTGGGTAGCAGATGACGTGAGGCAACGGGTATGCCCTGGTAGCAAACCAAGCGAGTCAATGCGCCGGCAAGAATAGTTGACGCCAAACAGGGGCCGCCCGCGATACCGGCCACCGGCGCCAACGTCGCCGGTCTGCTCGTGGACTCCACCGTCGGTGGGCACAGCGGCGTCGGCGGCGCGGTCGACGGCTGCGCGTGGGACTCGAACCTCGCCACCTCGACCCCCGGCGTCGCGTTCGTCCAGGGAAAGCACTTCGTCGATGCCACCGACCGGCCGTGCGACCCGTGACGCCGGCGCCCGGCGCCATTCGCGGCGCTACCGCGCCGAATCGCCGCGCGCGACCGCCAGATCGCCGGCGTCCGTGGTCGCCCCCGGTCGGGTGTCGACGCGCTGGCGCAACAGCGGGTCCAGGACTCCCGCGTCGCCGATCACCCACAAGTCGATCGCGCCGGGCGCGACGCGCTCGACGGCGAACCGACCGTCGTCGCCGGTGACCGGCAGCAGGCCGAGGACGATCTGTTTTACCACCGCATCGCGGAGAAACTCGTCCTCGGGCACCGCGGCGATCCGCACCCCGCCGACGGGGCGGCCGCCGTCGCGCTCGACGACGCGGCCGATCACGCGCGCCCACGGCCGAATCGGCAGGTCGACTCGAGCCACGTCGCCGGCCGCCACGTCGACCTGCGCGGTGCCGATGCCGGTGTTTGACGACAGAATTACGCGATACGTACCCGGTGACAGTCGACCCGCACGAAACCCGCACGCCGGCTCCGCGGTGGCCAGCACCCGCTGCGTCGGCCCGATGATCGCCACATCGCACGCGCCGCTCGCACCTGGCGCCGAACCGGCGATCGCGCCGAGCGGCTCCAACCGGATCGTGACATCCGCCCCGGTCGCCACATCATTGGCCGTACCGCGGCCGATGTCGCCCGGCGCGTCGACGTGCAAGTCATAGCGCCCGCGGCGCAACCGCGTCAGCTCGAACCGGCCCTGCGCGTCGGTGACGACCGGCGGCACGCGGCCGCCGTAGGGCGTCGGATTCCACCGACCGTTGCCCTTCGAGTACGCTACCAGACGCGCAACGACATAGACATCCGGTACTGCCGCGCCCTTCGTATCGACCACGCGGCCTGTGATGACGCCGTCCGCAGTCGTAACCTCGATGACTACATCTTCGAGTCGAGCCCCGGGCCCAAGGACATACCGCCGCGGGCGATTCGTTTGCGGGTCGAAACCGGAAGGGGCCCACCACCTCATACCCACAGCGTCGCCTACGACGAATGCATATTCGCCAGGCGACACGCTGTCGAACGCGAAAACGCCCTTGGCGTCGGTTAGGACTCCGTCGACGTTGTATGCGCGGCGCATGAGGCGAAACTGCAACTCGATGGCGCCAGGTACGTGTACTGGCTGCAGCATAACCGTCACACCGGGCACCGGGGCGCCGGTCTGGTCCACCACGCGCCCGCGCACCGACGCCCACTGCTGCAGCGGCACGACGACGTCGCGCGCCCCGCCGGGCGGTACGTCCACGGCCACCTCGCCGCCGGCGCCCGCGTCCGCGCGCGCGACCACGCGCCAGCGCCCCGGCGGCACCGGCGACAGCGCGAATCGCCCGTCCTCGCCGGTGCGCCGCGACACGAGCTGCTCGGCCAGCATCGCCGGCGCCAGTCCCTCGAACGTGAGCGACTCGTAGTCCGGCGCGAGCCCGACGATCGCGCGCCCCGGCGGGTCGACTCGCCCCTCGACGGTTGCACCCGGCGACACGCGAACCTCGACGCCGTCGACGTCGCCGGCTACTTCGACGTCGGCCCCCGTCGGCTCGAGCGATACCGACACCGCCTCCGCGAACAGCGTGTAGTGTCCGGCTGGCAGTCCAGACAACGTGAACCGGCCGTCCTCGCCCGTCGGCCCGACCTGCCCCCACTCACGCGTGTCGCCGTCGCGCATCGCGGACACCGTCGCTCCCGAAACGGGCGCCCCCGTGTCGGCGCGAACGATGCGACCGCTCACGGTATAGCCGCGCACCACCTGAATCACCACCCCGGTGGCGGTCTCGCCGATCGCCAGATCGACGTCGAGCGGCACGGCGGAGTTGTAGCCGCCGCCTTGCGCGTACAGCGCGTAGCCGCCCGCCCGCAGCCCGTCGAGCCGGAACTGCCCGCCCGCACCCGCCACCGCGCGCACCGCCTGTTCCGGTGGCTCGTACTCCCCGGCAGCCGTTGCCGATGCGCCGCGCGGCTGCGCGACGACTTCGACCCCGGCCGCCGGCCGGCCCGTGTCGCGCACCACCACCCGACCCTCGATCGCACACGCGGGCCACAGCGCAAAGTCCATCGCCGCGTCGCGGCGCTCGACGCGCAGGTAGCGTCGCTCCGACACGTAGCCGTCGGCCCACGCCGCAAGCTCGTAGTGGCCGGGCGCCAGCGACAGCGCGTAGCGCCCCTGCCCGTCGGTCACCGCCGGCAGCGGCGCCGTACGGTCAAACTCGGCCCCCGACAGAATCGCCGGCTTCGCCGCCACCACCGCGCCCGCGACCGGGCCACCTTCGACGTCCGACACCACGCCGCTCACCGTCGCCAGGTCTTCACGCTCGAGCGCGATCTCGACCCCGGTGGCCGGTACATCCAGCGGCATCACGGCGGCTGCATAGCCCGCCGCCGACACCACGAGTTGGTAGCTACCCGGTTCGATCGCGTCGAACCGCCACCGCCCGCCCCCATCGCTCGACTCCACGACCGGCGCCGTCTGCCGCGGCCGAAACAGCGACACCGCGGCGCCCGCGATCGGACGCGACGTTCGGGCGTCGACGACCACCCCATCGACCGCGACCGGCGCCGGGGGCCGGGGCCGCTCCGCCGCCGACCCGGCGGTCGCCGGCACATCGCGCACCGCAGGCCGCCGGTCGCCGCTCTCGCGCGACGGCAGCAGCCACCACGCCACCGCCGCGACGACCGCGACGCCGACGACTCCGCCCAATAATCGCCTGTTGCGCATCTGAATCGATGGATCGGGGCGAAGCGCGCTCCGCCCCGATCCGCCGCCGTCGATCAGTCGATGCTCCCGCCGGAGCCACCAGAGCCGCCAGAGCCCGTTCCGCCCGTGCCCCCGTCACCGCCACCGCAGAACGTACCCGTGACAATAATACATCCGTCGCAGCCTCTAGCCTCTACGTTGACCGTACAGGAGCCGCCACCGCCGCTTCCACCACTACCGCCGCCGCCGTGACCGCCGCCGCCGCCACCGCCGCTGCCGTCGTCGCTGCCGCCGCCCCCGCCGCTGCCGCCACCGCCGCCGCCGCCGCCGCCAACGATCCTCCCGATGGCTCTGCCGACGCGCCATAGGCCGTTGACAAAACCGGTGACAAAATTCTTCTGCTGAACCCCGCCGTCATCGACGATCACGACAGTCGCCGCCGATGACGAGTGTATGCTCACCCGAGTAGTCGCGTACGACGGTACCGACAACGCCAAAAGCGCAAGCCCCGCCATTGCCGACACGAACATTGACTGCAACTTACCTACAAGACCACTTTGTTTCACGTACACCTTCACCTCCTCGTCGGCTATCGCGTCGCCGGCGACTGCCGGCGGCGCGTTCGTTCGCCTGCCGCAATACGACAACGCGAACGCGGGCCGTCAAGGAGAGTACCGCCGCAAATCGCGCCCGTTCGGATGTTGCCACATTTTGCGTAATCGCCCGCACTCGTCTTGCATTCGAAACCCGCTCGCCGCGCCATGAACGCGCGTCGGCCCCGCGCGCCGCTACGCCGGCGGCGCGCGGCGACGCGTGCGCGGCCATTGCTCCGCCGACACGCACGCAACGTGACGGCCGAGAACATCGTCGTGCTTGGGCGAAGCCTCACCCGGGCGAATCCTTACCCGGGTTGATTTTCGCACCCAACAGCGAGCAGCCCGACCCGATAGGCGAAGCCCTGCCCGCGTTGGTTTCGCACGCAACCGCGACCAACCGGTGCCGATACCCGGTCCGTGAGCGTGCCGCGACAGGTCCTGCCGGGCTCGACCTACCTGGTCACCCGGCGCTGTACCCAGCGCCAGTTCTGGCTCAAGCCCACCGCGCTCACCAACCAGATCGTC
>RFGE01000200.1 GCA_003696105.1 Deltaproteobacteria bacterium
AGCCCGGACGGCACGAGCGGCGACGGGGTGGCGACGAGCCCGGACGGCACGAGCGGCGACGGGGTGGCGACGAGCCCGGACGGCACGCTGCCGCGCCGCACTCTCGACGTCGCGTTCGCGTTGCGCGTGCCGCCGGCCGCCGGTGCGCCGGGCACGCCGGTTCCGACGGTGACGTTGCCGAACCTGTCGTGGGGGCTTGCGACGGTTCCGATGGCAGTGGTCGCCGATGAAGACTGGTTCGTCGCCCAGTTTGCCGGCGCACCGCCGCCCGTATTGACGAGCTTCGGCAGCGGCGTGGCGACGAGCCCGATCCGGTTCGATCCGGCCGCGTCGTTCCCGACGCCGGTGACGCCGACCTTCGCGAACGCTCAGCCGATCGCGCTGATCCTGTACACGCACGTATCCGGTTCCGGCGTGGCCACGTCGCCCGGGCCGAGGACGCTGCGCGCGGAACCGTACTATCCGCTCGGTGTGCCGGTATCCCCGGACGCGGTGGACGTCGCCCTCGACGCACTGTGGCAGCGTGCGTGGGAGGAACTGTCCGGCAGCGGCGTCGCGACGTCACCGGTGGTTCTGCCCGGCGTCGACGGGGCGACGGTCGACCAGTTGGCCCACGCCGTCACTGCGTATGTCGCCGTCGGCGGCGAGGCGGAACTGGCACCCGCCGGCGAATATGGACCGATGCTCGACGCATCGGGGATTCCGCTCGTGCCGACGGCAGGGGACGCCGCGGGCGTCGGCGCCGTGCCCTGGTCGCCGCCGAACTGACAGGGGCGCCGGGCATCCGGCCGCGTCAGAGCGACGTGGCCGCCGGAATGCGGAACGAAAACGTCGATCCGCGGCCCGGTTCGCTGTCGACCCAGATCGACCCGCCGTGCCGGTCGATGATCTCGCGGCTAATGTACAAGCCGAGCCCGATTCCCTTGCCGCGCTTTTTGTCGCCTTGTGCGAACTTCTCGAACATCCGCGCGCGCACTTCCTCCGTCATACCGGGACCCTCGTCGGAAACGTCTACGCGGACGTAGTCGCGCACGACATCGGCATCGGCGGTCGGTCCCCAGGCGCTCAAGTCCGACGGCGGCGCGGGGGGCGCATCGGGATCGCCGGCGCGAACCGCCTCCGTGCGCGCGCGCACGTGGATCACACCGCCGTCCGGTGAAAACTTCACCGCATTGGCGACGAGGTTCGTCACCACCTGGAAGATGCGATCCGGGTTGCCGAGCGCCATGCAGGGCGACGTGGCATCGACTTCGATGCGGACACTTCGGTTGTCGGCACCGGCGCGAAAGTTGGCGCATACGTCGTCGAGCAGAGGAGCGAGATCGAACGGTTCCATTGACCAGTCGGTCTCGCCGCGTTCGTGGCGCGCGAGTTCGAGAACGTTGTCGAGCAGGCGCTTGAGTCGCTGGGCGTCGCGGTGAATGTGTTCCAATAGGCCGGGAAGTTCGTCGAGCTGCATCGCCTCCACCGCGGAAGGGCTGGAAAACCCGAGGATACCGGACAGCGGATTGCGGATCTCGTGGGCGAGGATGCTCATCAACTCGGTCTTGCGCCGCTCCTCCTCGACCAGGCGGGCATTCTCGATCGCGATCGACGCCTGCGCCGCAAGTGCTTCGAGCAGCGGCAGGTCGGCGTCGCGCGCTTCGTGCGGCAGCGCCCGGCTGTCGACGTACACGATGCCGAACGTACGTCCGCGGGACATCATTGGCGCGCACATCACTTGGCGAAGGCCGAGCATGACGATGCTCTCCTGGTCGCGCAGGTCGATGTTGTCGGCGATGTCGGTGACGGCGATTGGCTCGCCGCTGGCGGCGACGCGTCGCACGATCGACCCGGAGAACGCCGCATCGTCGCGCCCGAACTCTTGTACGTCTTGGCCGCGGATGCGCCGCAGCCGTTCGCGCGGTCGTCCGTCGCGGTCGAGCAGCAAGATGAATCCGCGGTCGAAGCGCGTGACTTCGAGAATCTTGTCGAGCACGAGGCCGAGCAGTTCGTCGAGCGGCACGCGGCCGGCCATGTGCAGAACGTGGAACAGCACGTCCGCCCGACCGTGGGCGCCGGGCGTCCGTTGCCCCCCGTCGGACAGTGCTTTGAGCCGACTGCGCGCGCGCGCAAGGTGCCAACGCGCGCCCATGTCGGCGAAGGTCTCGACCGCGCGCTTGAGCAATGCGGTCGCCTCGTCCGGCCGTTTGGCGGCCGCCTCGATCTCCCCCGCTTCGAGGTCGCATTTCGCCACCTCGAAGCGGGCGCCGAGCGAGTCGAGGATGTCCCTCGCGCGCGCACAGAACCACCGCGCCGATTCGTAGTCGCCCTGCGCGCGCAGCGCGCTCGCGGCGACTCGATGCAGGTTGCCCTCCTCGATGCGCGTGCGCACGTCCTGTGCCTGGCGGATCGCGTCGATGGCGCGGTCGAGTGCCTCGGCGAGCCGGCCCTGCGCGACGTCGACTTCGCAGATCCGGCGCAACTGCTCGACGACGTCCTCCGCGGCGCCGAGCGCGCGAAACCGCGACAGCGCGCGCTCGTACAGCTCGCGTGCGCCGGCGAGGTCGGCCTGGCGGAACAAGATATCGCCACGGTTGCCCTCGATCATCGCGGCGATGTGCTCGTAACCGACCTGACGTGCAAGCTCTGCACCGCGGTCGAAGGTCGCAAGCGCCGCGTCGAACTCGCCCAGATCGCGGTACAGCAGGCCGAGATTGTTGAGGGCGTTGACCAGCTCCGCTTGCTCGTCAAGTCGCAGGCACAAGTCGCGAAACTGTTCCCAGCGTTCGCGACACTTGGCCCACTGCCCCTGGAAGTAATACGCCGCACCCAGGTTGTTGATACACCTGGCCAGTTTGCCGATGTAGCCGGCTCGTTCAAACACGGGAATGGCGCGTTCGTACGCGTCGATGGCCCGCGTGTAGTCGCCGTCGTGGATCGCGGCGCGACCGATGCCGAAGTGAACGTCGGCCAGCACGAGCGGGTCGCCGGCCGCCTCCGCGTCGTCGAGCGCGGCGGTGAGATCGTCCAGTGCGCGTTTGGCGTCCCCCTGGTACACGGCGATCGTTGCGCGCAGCTTGCCGATGCGCGCCGACGTGGCGCGGTCGCCGAGTGATCGAGCGATCACGTGGCCGGCCACGGCGTGCTCCGTAGCCGCAGCGTAGTCGGACCGATACATCAGCACGCGGCCGAGGGCGTACTGGCACAGCGCCTCGTCGCGCTGCATCCGGTGCGTCCGTGCCTCTGCGAGCGCGGATTGCAGCACGCTGACCGCTTGCTCGCCGTCGCCGCGACGGCTGAGCAGCTCGCCGAGGCGCCGCGCGATGCGAACCCGGGCGGCCGGATCGTCGGTGCGCGCAGCGTGAGCGCGCTGAAGGTCGGCGCACGCGCGCTCGGCGTCGCCGAGCAAGGCGCGCAAATTGCCGAGCCGTTCGTCGAGTTCGGCGGCGGCGGTCGGATCGTCGGTGAGGATGCGGGCTTGCTCGTACCACTGTACGGCGCCGTGCAGATCGCGAACGGCCTCGCGTTGGTCGCCCGCGCGCGCGCTCCACACCGCGCCGCGCTGCCGGTCGCCGATGGCGACGTAGTGCGGGGCCAGGACGTCGGCGGGGATCGCTTCACCCGCGGCGGCGAGGCGTTCCAGCGCGGCGGCTGCGCGCCGATGCAGCTCGGTGCGATCGCTGGCCGGCAGCTCGCGATACAGCGCGGCGCCGATGTTGCGGTGGGCGAAATAGAACCAGCCGGCGCCGATGTCGGCGCCGATCAGCCGCGCCGTCGCGGCGTCGACGAGCGCGTCCGTGACGTCGTCGACGCCGACCAACTCGGCCAGCACGTCGGCGCGAAACCGTTCGCCGAGCACCGCCGCGACCTCGAGCGTTCGACGCGCGTCCGGCGGCAGCGCGCGGGCGCGCGCGACGGCCGCAGAGATCGCGCTCGGCGGGATCGGGATGGATGAGATGTCGCGCGCGATCACCCACGCGCCGCGCCGCCGCGCAAGCACGCCCGTCGACACCAGCGACCGCAGCGCGGACGCGGCGTGCGCGGGGTTGCCGCCGGTGGCGCGGTGTAGATCGGACGCGAGCGCGCGGCCGATCTCCGGGCCGAACGTCGCGGTCACCATCGCGCGCAGACTGTGCCCGTCCAGCGGGGGCAGATCGATGCGGTGCCCGTGTGGAATGCGGTCGAACAGCGCGGTGGCGCGCGCGATCAGGTCGCCGGCCGCGGCGGTCGTCGCGGCGGCGGGCTGACCGACGGCGCGCAGCATCGGCGCGCTGTCGAGCGTCCGCCGCACGGCCCACGCGACGACGGCGCGGTGGCTGCCAACCGCGCGCGCTACGTAGGCGAGCAGCTCGAACGCACCGACGTCGGCTTCCTGCACGTCGTCGACGAGGATCGCGATGGGCTGCTGCTTGGCGGCGTCGATCACGACCGCCGCGATCGCCTCGGCTAGCGCATAGCGGGCGCGCGGGTCGGCCGCCTCCGCGTCGGCCCGGTCGGCGAACAGCGGCGCCAGCGCAGGCACATCCTCGGCGGTTGCCCCGCTGTCGGCGAGCAGGGCGTTGACGAGTTCGGTGACGGCGGCATAGGGCCGGCCGGTGCCCGCCGCGAGCGATACGGCGTAGGTCGCGTAGCCCCGTAGCTGCGCTTCGAGCTGCAGTTCTGCGAGCAGGCGCGACTTGCCGATCCCCTCTTCGCCGGACACGAGCACGGCGGCGCCCTCGCCGGACTCGGCGCGATCGAGGAGTTCGCCGAGGCGGGCGACGTCGCGTTCGCGGCCGACGAGCGTCGCGCCGAGATCGACCAGTGGCGTGTGGTCGCCGGTGGCGAAGTCGGTCCCCGCGATGTCGTTGATGCGTTCGAGGACTTCGTCGGCGGTCTGCGGTCGTGCGCCGGGCGACGGGTCGAGCAGCGCGAGTAGCAGGTTCGCAAGGCCGGGCGGAATGTCGGGTGACGCTTCGCGCGGGTCTTCCGGCGGTCCTGCCCGCTGGGCCGCCAGAATCGTCGGCACGTCGTCGCCGCGCCACGGCAGGATCCCGGTCGCCAGCTCGTACAGCACGACTCCGAGCGCGTACAGGTCGGAGCGCGCGTCGAGCCGGCCGGCGTACACTTCCGGTGCCGCGTAGGGGAACGTACCGCGCGCCGCCGATGCACGCGGATCCGACAGGCGCGCGGCGAGTCCGAAGTCGGCGAGCTTCGGCGCGCGCCGCGGATCGCGGGCGAGCGCGTCGCCATCGACGAGGATGTTGGATGGCTTGATGTCCGCGTGCACCATGCCGCGGGCGTGCAAAAATGCGAGCGCCTGCAAGACCCCGCCGGCGATCGCGAAGAACGCGGGTGAACTCGCGCTCGGGCATGCGTCGGTGAGCCGTGGCCCGACGACGAGATCCATCGTGTAGTAGTCGTGGCCGTCGCGGGTGAGCCCGTAGTCGTGTACGCGAACGATGTTGTCGTGCGACAGGCGCGCCAGGGACAAGAACTCGCCGCGGAGGTTCGCCAGACCGCGCCGGCGCGGCATGACCTTCATCGCCAGGCGTTCGCCGGTTCGTTCGTCCAGAACCTCGTAGACCGCGCCGGCGCCGCCCTCCCCAATGAGCGCGACCACTCGATAGCGTTCGGGTGGGGCGACGGACAGCATCCAACAGATTGTCGCGCCGGGCCGCGCCCGCGCGCAAGCGCGCGGCGCGCAACATCACGCGCGCCGGTGCGGCTACAATCGCGTCGATGGTCTCTGCGAGTCGTCGCACGTTGCTCGCGATCGGGATCGTTGCCGTCGTGTGTCGCGGTGCCGCTGCGCAGACGTCGCGCGGGTCGGCGGCCGAGTCGGAACCGGACCTGCTCGCGATCGACGTGCAGCGCGGCGTCGCGATCGCCGTCGGCACACACGGCGCCGCGTGGACGATGCGCGTCGGTGACAATCGGTGGGTCCGCCACCCGACGCCGACGCGGACCGAGTTGCTGTCCGTGTCGGTAGTGTCCCCGAGGGACGCGTGGGCCGTCGGAATCGGCGGCGCGTTCTTGCACTTCGACGGGCGCGATTGGCAATCCGTCGCAGGGACGGCAGCGCGTTCGTTCCGCGCGGTTCGGATGAAGAATCGCAACGCGGGCCTCGCCGTCGGCGACAACCGCGTGCGCCACTATCGCCGGCCGCACTGGGGCCGGTTTTCGGCGATGGTCGCGATCCCGCGGTTCACGGCGCTGGCGCGGGTTGGCCGCCATCGGTCGGAGCGGTTCGTCGCCGTCGGCGCCGGCGGCGCCGCCGTGGCGTTCTCGGGGGTCGGGACGAGTTTGACTGCCGACGCGGAGATGACCGGCACGACCGCGGACCTGTCGGCGGTGGACGGCTGCCGGCACCGCAAGAGCCAGGCGATCGCGGTCGGCTCGGTCGCGCTCCTGCGCGAGTGGAACGGCGCGTGGCGCGCGGTGTCGCCGCCGCCCGAACCGCTCACCGACGTGGTTGCGCAATGTCGTCGCGGCCGCATTGCGCGCGCGTTCGCGGTCGGTGCCAGCGGCTTGCACGTGTTCGATGCCGCCTCGGGGCAGTGGACGACGCGGCCGGTGGCAGGCGAGCCGCTGGCGCTCGCGTGGGCGGACCGGCGGCGGTTGCTCGTCGTCGGCCGCCGCGGGTTCTGGCAACTCGTCGACGCTGCGGCGGCGGCGCCCGCCGCCGGGGCGAAGGCGGCTGCGCCGGTCGCTCCACCGCAGCCGGTTCCGCGCTGACCGCGTCGTCAGCCGCCGAGCACGCGGATCTCGGTGTCCTGCACGAAGCCCGCGTAGAGCGCGCGCAAAAACCGTTTGATCTGGACCGTCGATCGGTCGTCCGCGTCGTCGATGTGGATCGTGCACAGAGTGCGGGCGGCGCGGGACTCGGGATGCTGGACGATGTCGGACAGCGCGGCGCCGTCGTCGGGCGCGGCCGGCACGCGGTCGTCGACGGCGATACCGCCGAGGTGAACCAGTACCGCGAGGGCGTGCGCTGGCTGGATGTCGCCCGCGCACAGCATCTCCTCGAACAGCTGGTCGGTCGTGACCGTGAAGCCGCGAAAGAATGGCCCGTAATGTTTCGTAAACGGCTTGGGCGCCGCCATCATCCCGCGTTTTCGCAGTTCCTCGCCGCCCGCACCGGTGATGCCGCCCTCTTTGAGGTTCTGGCGAAGTAGTTGCCCGGGCAATGAGTCGATGGTCGGCGGCAGCCGGCCCGCAAGCCATTCCTCCGCTTGCGGGCCAATCGGGGCCTCGATGACGCCGACGCACGCGAGCGACTCGTCGAGCAGTTCGCAGGTCGGACACGACGTCGGATCGCACGCGGCGACTTGTCCGCGCACCAGCGCCTCGACGAACGCCGCGGGATCGCCCGCGACGCGCTTCGCGGGGCTGTCGTCGTCGACGACCCATCCGAAGCCGACCGCAGCCATCAGCGAAGGGCTCCGAGCGCCTCGGCCATGCGATCGAGGCCGCGCTGGATGTGGTCCATCGATGTGGCGTACGACAGACGTGCGTAGCCGGGGGCGCCAAACCCGCTGCCCGGGACGACGGCGATTCGGCCGGCGTCCACCAGGTAGGCGGCAAGAGCGACGTCGTCTTCGATCGCCGTGCCGTCGGGCGTGCGCCGGCCGAGGAACGCCGACAGGTCGGGGAATGCGTAGAACGCGCCGAGCGGTTCTGTGCAGCGTACGCCGTCGATCGCGTTGAGGCGCTCGACCATCGCGCGCCGGCGTTCGTCGAACGCGCGCCGCATCGCTTCAACGGGCTCGCGCGGCCCGGTGATCGCGGCGAGCGCTGCGACCTGGGCGATGTGAGTCGCGTTGGACGTGGACTGACCCTGGAGCTTGGCCATCGCGCCGATCAGACGCGGGTTCGCGGCCGTGTAGCCGATTCGCCAGCCGGTCATCGCGTAGGTCTTGGACACGCCGTCGACGAGGATCGTCTGCGCCGCCACTTCAGGACCGAGGCTGGCGACTGACGCATACACGGCATCGCCGTAGACGAGCGATCGGTAGATGTCGTCCGAAACGATCAGCACGCCGCGGTCGATCGCCACCCCGGCGATCGCTTCGAGCCGGTCGCGGCTGTACAGCGCGCCGGTCGGATTGCTCGGGGTGTTGAGCACGACCGCGCGCGTGCGCGGCCCGATGGCGGCGGCGAACGCGTCTGGATCCAGTTGGAAGCCGTCGGACGCCGTCGTCGGCACGATCACCGGTTCGCCGCCCGCAAGGCGGACCATGTCCGGGTACGACACCCAGTACGGCGCGGGGACGATCACCTCGTCGCCGTCGTCGAGCAGGCACATGAACAGGTTGAACAGGCTCTGCTTCGCGCCGGTGGTCACGATGACGTGGTCAGCCGTGAAATCCGTGCCGTGCGTCGCGTTCAGTTCGGTGGCGATCGCTTCGCGCAACGACGCCAGGCCGGCGACGTGCGTGTAACCGGCGACGCCCTCGTCGAGCGCGCGTCGTGCGGCGTCCTTGATGTGGTCTGGCGTGTCGAAGTCGGGCTCGCCGGCGCCGAAGCCAATCACGTCGATCCCTTGCGCGCGCAGAGCGGCGGCCTTGGCCGTGACCGCCATCGTGATCGATGGTTGCACGCGCGAAAGCCGGGACGATAGTTTCCACAGGGTCATGCGAACTTCTCCTTGAGCGCGCGTTCGACCGCGCTAGGGACCAGGCCGGATACGTCGCCTCCGAGGCTGGCGACCTCCTTGACCAGCGACGAGCTGACGTAGAAGTTGCGCTCGTCGGTCATCAGGAACACGGTGTCCAGTTCCGGCGCGAGGCGGCGATTCATGTGGGCGAACTGAAACTCGTATTCGAAGTCGGCGAGCGCGCGAAGGCCCCGCACGATGCTCGTTGCACCGCGGCGCCGGCAGTAGTCGACGAGGAGGCCGTCGAATGCGTCGACTTCGATCCGGTCGCGGAACTCGTCGTCCAGACTTTCGACGATGAACCGCTTGCGCTCGGTGACGTCGAACAGCGGTTGCTTGCGCGGGTTGCCCGCGAGCGCGACGACCACGCGATCGAATAGATCGAGGCTGCGGATCAGGATATCGATGTGCCCGTTGGTGATCGGGTCGAACGTGCCCGGGTAGACCGCGAGGGTGTGCCGGTGCGTGCTCATGCCGGGACTCTCCCATAGAACGACAGCGCCGTGTCGCCGTATTCGCGGCGATCCGTGCGGACGAGCGCGCCGGCCGCGTCGACCGTAGGGCGCCGCGCGGCGTGCTCGACCACCGCGATGCCCCCCTCGGCCACCAGGGCGCTGTCACCGAGCGCGACGAGGGCGCGGTCGGCGAGGTCGGTCGCATACGGCGGATCCGCGAACACCCAGTGGAACCGCCGCCCCTGCGCGTCGAGGCGCCGGATGGCGGCGATCGCGTCGGCGCATACGACGGACACCGCGCTGGCCACCCCGAGCGCGTCGACGTTGGCGCGAAGACACTTCACCGCGGAGCGGCTCGTGTCGACGAACACGGCCGTCGCCGCGCCGCGCGACAGCGCCTCGAGCCCGAGTCCGCCCGCGCCGGCGAACAGGTCGAGCACGGCCGCGCCCACCGGCGGTGGTCCGAGGATGTTGAACAGCGCTTCCCGCACCCGATCGGAGGTCGGCCGCGTCGTCGTGCCGGCCGGCGCGACGAGGCGCCGGCTGCGTGCCCAACCGCCGATGATGCGCATGTCCGGGCCATCTACCAGCTTGCTGCCACTCCGGGCAAGTGGCAGTATGGGCGGGGACATGGGAGATGCGGTGGTCAATCTCCCGCGGCGCGTGTTCGACCGCGCGCGCGCGATGGGATGGTCGGACCGGATCGCGGTGCGCGAGCCGGAGCGGGCGTGGACCTACGCGGAGCTGGAGGACCAGGTCCGGCGGGTGGATACGGCGCTGCGGGCCCTGCGGGTGCAACGGGGGGATCGCGTCGCCGTGTTCATGCCGGACACGCTCGAGGCGGCGGCCGCGATTCTGGGGGCGATGCACATGGGGGCGGTCGCCGTGCCGCTTAGCGAACTGTCGACGCCCAACGACGTGCGCGACTACGTCGCCGACTGCGGCGCCGCGGTGGCGATCGTTCACGCATCGCTCGAGCCGGCGATCGACGAAATCCGGTCCGAGGTCCCGCAGCTTCGCGAGGTGATCGTCGTCGGCGCGGCGAACCCGGGCGAGCGCGACTACCTGAGTCTCGTGCGCGCGGCACAACCCGCGACGGCGGCGGCTGACGTATCGGTGGACACCACCGCGATGATCCTGTACTCGGCCGGCGCGTCCGAAGGGAATCGGCGCGGCGTGCCGCACACTCACGCGGCGCCGTTCATTGCGTTCGAGTCGTACGGTCGCGGCGTCCTCGGTCTGTCCGACGCCGACCGCGTGCTGTCCGTTGTACGGCTGGCGACGGCGTACGGCCTTGGCACCGGTTTGTTGTTTCCGCTGATCGCGGGCGCCGAGGCGCTATTGTTGCCAGAGCAACCGACGACGGAGGCGATTCTCGGGGCGATCGCGGCGAGCCGGCCGACGGTGTTGTTCGCGACTCCGTCGGTGTACGGCCAGGTGGCTCGCGACGTCGAGGCTGCCCGCGCAGCCACGCCGCCCGCCGGCCTGCGCGCGTGCGTGTCGGGCGCCGAGGGGATGCCTCCGAAGCTGGTGCCGCGAGTCCGCCGCGCTCTGGGGGCGGACGTGCTCGTCGGCTACGGTTTGACCGAGGCGTTCCAGTTCGTGCTCGCGACTCGGCTGGGGGCCGGGGGCGCGGGAACGTGCGGCCAGCCGGTACCGCAGTTCGACGCGCGCGTCGTCGACCCCGACGGAGCGCCGCTACCGCCCCACGAGATCGGCCGGCTGCAGATCAAGGGGCCGACGATTTCCGGACGGTACTGGGGCGACGACACCCCTCATTTGTCCGCGGATGGATGGTTCACGACGGACGACCGGTTCATGGTGGACGACGGAGGCAACTTCATCCACTGCGGGCGGGAGGACGATCTGTTCAAAGTCGGCGGCAAGTGGGTGTCGCCGGCCGAGGTGGAACAAGCGCTGCTCGGTCACGAGGCGGTGTGGGAGTGCGCCGTAATCGGCGCCGAGGACGAGGATGGGCTCGTCAAGCCGCTTGCGTTCGTCGTGCCGAATATCGGTCACGCCCCGTCCGCCAAGCTGGCCGCGGAACTGCGCGAGCACGTCAAGTCCGAACTCGCGCCGTACAAATACCCGCGGTGGATCGAATTCGTCGACGCGCTGCCGAAGGGGGCCACCGGCAAGGTGTTGCGGTACAAGCTCAAGCCGCCGCCACTTAGCCGGCGCCGCGCGGAGACGTTGTCGTAGCGGCGGCCGGCGCACCGGGCAAAATGGGGGCGCATGGGGCGGCTCGATCAACTCGCGACCGAGCTTCGCGCGGCCGTGGTCGCCGGCGTCTTGGCGTGCGGAGATCGCGCTGCCGACCTGCTCGCGCGCGTGTCGCCGGACGCCCGCGCGGCAGCTGAAGATCTGCTGGCCCTCGACCGCGGCGATCGCGCGGCGGCGCTCGCGCGTGCGGTGGCGGCGATGGTCAAGCCGGTGCCGGCCGGCCTCACGCTCGTTCATCGCGATTGGATCGAAGCGGCGATCGCCGGCGAGGATGCGGACGTGCGCGATGCGGTCGCGGGGGCCGGCGAGTTCACGGCGGCCGCGCGGGTGTGGCTCCAGCGACGCGCGCTCGGCCAGTTGGTAGACATGCCGCCGGCGGACGCGGCGCCGCCCGCGGCCTGGGCGCGTTGCGACGTGGCCGTTCTACTGGCCGCGCTCGCCGCGTTCGGCGTCGACGCGATCGCCGCCGGACTTGTCGGCGCGCCGCCGGCGACGGCGGCAGCGGTGGCGGCGCGACTGGGGGAGCCGCGCGGCTCGCACCTCGTGGACGCCGTCGCGGCGTGGAAGCCGCGGGAGCGCGAGCTGCGCGCCGCCGTGTCGGCGTTCGCGCACGGCGCCGGGCGGCTGTCGGAGCGCGCGCTGCACGTCATCGGCGCGCGGCGGCTCGGCGCCGCGCTGGCGCGGGCGCATGGCGACGCACCCCGCCAGATCGCGCAGCGGTTGCCGCGCGCGGTCGGCCTCGAGCTGGCCGCCGCGTCCTATCGGTACGCCGCCATAGACGGCGAGGTCGACCGGTTTGCTCGGCTCGTCGACGGGGCGGCGGGCGGGTAGTGCAGAGCGTGGCCGAGGTCCCGGGAGACGCCGGGGACGGCCGGCTTTGGTAGAGTGTGCGCGTGAGCCGAATCGTCAAGGACGGCGCAAAGGTGATCGACGGGGCGGTGTTCGACGCCAAGGCCGAAGCCGCGCGGATCGTGACGGAGGCGCATGCCGAAGCCGAAGCGATCCGCGAGCGGGCGCGCGAGGAGGGGCGCGCCGAGGGGAGGGCGGAGGTCGCGGCGCTGTTGGTGCGCGCCAGGCAGGAAGTCGATCGCCGTATCGCCGAGGCCGACAAGGAGTTGCGGGTCCTCGCGGTCGGCATCGCGGAGCGCCTCGTGCGCCGCCACCTCGCGCTCGATCCCGAGACGGTCGCGGACATCGCCAAGGCGGCGCTCGACGAGGCGCGGGGACGCCATGAGTTCGTGTTGCGGGTGCATCCAGATGACGTGGCCACCCTCGAACGCGAGCGTCCCGGGCTGCTGTCGCGGCTGTCGGTGTCGGCCCACATCCTGATCCGCGCCGACGACGGCATCGAACGCGGCGGTTGCGTGGTAGAGACCGACGTCGGCACGGTCGACGCGCGGCTGTCGACGCAGCTCGCCGCGATTCAGCGTGCGCTCGAGGAGGCGCCGTAGCGGTGGCGCTCGACGTCGACCGCGCGTTGCGCATCGTCGACGGCGCGCGCACGGTGCGCGTGACCGGTCGCGTGAGCGAGATCACCGGCCTCGTCGTGCGCGCCACCGTGCCGGGCATCCGCCACGGCGAGATGGTCGACATCGAGCGCGCGGGCATGGAGCCGCTGCCGGCCGAGGTCGTCGGCTTCCGCGGAGAGGAGGCGGTGTTGTTGCCGCTCGGTGAGCCGTCCGGCGTCGGGCCGGACAGCGCGGTCGTTCCGCGCGGCCAACCGCTCACGCTGCGCGTCGGAGAGGCGCTGCTCGGGCGGGTCGTCGACGGGCTCGGCCGACCGATCGACGATGGTCCCCCGCTGGACGGTCATGCCGGCGACCTCGAACCCTGGCCGGTCGACCGCGCGGCGCCCGATCCGCTCACCCGGCGGCGCGTCGACCGGCCGCTGCCGACCGGTGTGCGGGCGATCGATGGCTTTCTCACCCTCGGCGAGGGCCAGCGCATCGGCTTGTTCGCCGGGTCCGGCGTCGGCAAGTCGACGCTCATGGGGCAGATCGCGCGGTCGGCGAGCGCCGACGTCAACGTCATCTGCCTGGTCGGCGAGCGCGGCCGCGAGGTGCGCGATTTTATCGAGGACTCGCTCGGCCCAGAGGGGCTTGCGCGGTCTGTGGTTGTGTGTGCAACTAGCGATGCGCCGAGCCTCGTGCGTCTCAAGTCGACGTTCGTTGCGACCGCGATCGCCGAGTGGTTTCGCGACCGCCAGGGCAAGCGCGTATTGATGATGGTCGACTCGCTCACGCGGTTCGCCCGCGCTCAGCGCGAGGTCGGCCTGTCCGCCGGCGAGCCGCCGGCGCGGCAGGGGTATCCGCCGAGCGTGTTCGCCGCACTGCCGCGGTTGCTCGAGCGCGCCGGCAACTCCGACCGCGGGTCGATCACCGCCATCTACACGGTTCTGGTTGCCGGCGGTGACATGGAGGAGCCGATTGCCGACGAGGTGCGCGGCATCGTGGACGGCCACATCGTGCTGGACCGATCGATCGGCGCGCGCGGCCGCTGGCCCGCGATCGACGTGCTGCACAGCGTGTCGCGCGTGATGTCGCACGTCGCCACGCCCGAGCACGTGGCAGCAGCGCAGCGGGCGCGCGAGCTGCTCGCGGCGTACGAGTCGCATCGCGATCTGATCACGCTCGGCGCGTACAAGCGCGGATCCGACCCGCGCGTGGACGCGGCGATCGCGGCCATCGACGCGATCGAGCAGTTTCTCCGGCAGGGGACGCACGAGACCGAGCCGTTCGACGAGGTCGTCGCCGGCTTGGCGGCGCTCGCCGGTGGCGCGGCGTGACGTCGGCGGGGCCGGCCGCCGCACGCCGGCCGCCGCACGCCGGCCGGGCCGGGCCCCCGCGGCACGACGCGGCGCGTAAGCCACGCCGGCGCGGAGCGCGCTCACGCGGCGTCCGTCGGGACCATCCCGACCCGCGGCGCCGATCTGAGAACTCGGCGCATCGCTGCGTCCAGTTATCACCACTCACATCGACTCACCCGATGTGGGACGTCCGCTCCTCACAGGCGCTCGCAGCTCGGCGCGATCTCGCATCGTTACGGAAAATTGCAGCGTGACCGCAAGCCTGGCCCGGCGATTGCCTTACACCTGCTCACAACCGGGAAGATCGGGCGGACCTGGGGACGGGCGTCTCCAGCACCCGTACCTGACGGTCCCCGACCAGAGAGGTATTCGTGAGACGTCGCACTCGCATTCGCAAGCCGGAGTCGTCCAACGCCCTTCGCCGCCTCGGGCTCGCATCGCCGCCGCCGCTGTTCGGCCGCGTTCGCGAACTCGCCGAGATCGAACTGGCGCTCCGCGAGGTGCCGGTCGTGGTCGTGACCGGGCCGATCGGCGCGGGCAAGTCGCGCCTCGCGCGCGAACTCGCGGCGCGCGACGGCGAGGCGGTCGGCCTCACCGCGCGTTACGTGCAGTGCGAGCCGGGCGACGTGGCGGCGTCGGTGGCGGCGCGCGCCGAGCGCGCGCTCGACGTGGTCCCGGGGAGCCTCGATGCGGCGCTGCGCGACCGCCCCGTGTTGCTGCTCGTCGACGACGCGCACCGTCTGGAGCCGCACGAACTCGCGCGGCTCGCCGCTGCATTTCCGCCGCCGGAGGCGTGCGGGCGGGTCGTGCTGTGGTCGCGCGATGCGCTGCCGCTGCGGCGCGACCCGGACGGGCGGCGCGAACTCGCGCTCGGCGGTCTCGACGAGGCGGCCGCCCGCGACCTGTGGGCGCATCTCGAAGATCAGTACGGCCCGACGCCGGCGGGCGCGTGTGACGACGCGGTGGTGCGCACCCGCGGCATGCCGCTCGCATTGCGGCGCGAGTACGCGCGCGCGGCCGCCGGGCCGGATGCCTGGGACCTCGACGCGCTGCCGGCCGACGTGCGGGCCGCGCTCGACGCCGCCGCGGTGTTGGGAGTCGCCGCGGCACCGGCTGCGATCGCCGCGCTGTTGCCCGACTGCGACGTCGAATCGGCGCTGGCGCAGCTCGTCGCGCGCCAGCTCATCGATCCGCTCGATGATGGGCGGTTCGCGGTGCACGATGCGGTGCGCGAAGACGTGGTCGACCGCATGGATGCGGCGCGCCGCAGCGCGCTGGCCGCCGCCGCGGCCGAACTCGCGCTCGACCGGCCGCGCGGGGCGGGGCGCCAGCCCGCGTGGGAGGTGCGCGGCGGGGCGGCGCTGGGGTTGGCGGACCCGGTCGACCGCCTGCGCTTCGGTGTGCGCCGGTTGATCGATGCTGGCGAGACCAACCGGGCGGTCGACGTCCTGGTCGCGGCCGAGGAGGTGCTCGCACGGCGCGGCTGCGGCGGCGAACTCGAAGCACTCGTCGCCGCCTTGTCGGGAGCGACCGGCAAGCAGGCGGACGCGCTGGCGGCGCTGCGCGCCGACATCGCGGTTCGCCACGGGCGCATCGCCGCAGCGCTGGAGATCCTCGAACAGGTTGGGCCCGGTCGCGGCGTCGCCGGGGCGCGCCGCCGCGTGCGCATTGCGGAGCTGCGCTACCGATCGGGCGACGTCGATGCGGCCGAGGCGGCGTTGCGCGCGCTGGCCGAGCACGCCGCGGTCGGCGTCCGGGCGGGCGCGGCAGTCGCCCTGTCTCGCATCGCCCTCGACCGCGGCGACGTCGACGGCGCGATCGCGATCGCGGCCGACACGCTCGATGCAGATCGCGCAAAGCTACCCGCGAGCGCGCGCGTGCGGCTCGGCCTCGCGCTCGCCGACGCGCAGTTGGCCGCGGGGAACGTGACGGCGGCCCGCGCAGCGCTCGCGCGGGCGGCGACCGTCGCCGCGCCCGATCCCTCGGTGGCCGCCGGCGTGGCTTGCCGGCTGGCCGCGTGTCTCGTCGCGGAGGGTCGGCTCGGCGACGCCGAGACGGCCCTTGCCGATGCCGAGGCGGCTGCCCGCGAGTGCGACGAGGCCGCGGTCGCCGAGGACGTGCGTCATCGCCGCGCGGTCGTCGGCGCGCTGCGGGGCGACATGGCCGCCGCGTGCGACGCACTCCGCGCGATCGTCGATGCGCGCCGGCAGCGAGGCGACGAAGTCGGCGCGCTGCGCGCCGAGGTGGACCTGGCGGCGGTGCTCGAGCGCCGCGGCCACGTGAGCGCGGCAGCCGAACTCGCCGCCGCGTGCGCGCAGTCCGCGGATGCCCGCGGGCTCGCCGCGATTGCCGCCGAGGCGCGCCTCGTCGCGGCCGCCGTCGACGTCGCCGAGCTGCGGCTCGACGAGGCGATCGCAGCCCTCGCGGCGCTCGCGGCATCGCCGGAGGCCACCGCGGGCGCGCGGGCGCGCGCCGCATCGCTGCTCGAGGTGGCGCGCGCGTGGGCGTCGGGCGAGGCGCCGGCGGCGGACGCTCTGCCGCTCGAGTGCGACGAGATTGTGCGCGCGCGCGCGCGTGCGTCGGCGTGCCTCGCGGCCGGAGCCGTGGTCGACGCGCTCGACGCAGCGCGTAGCGCGTCGGTATGGGCCGAGCGCGCCGGCCGGGTGGCCGACATGGCCGATGCGCTGGCGCTGGCGGCGCGCATGTATCTCGCGCGCGGCGACCGGGCCGCGGCGACGGCAGCCGCCACGCGGGCGGTTCGCGAGGGCCGGGCGTGCGGCTTCACGCGGGCGCAGGTGCGCGGGCTGCTCGTGTTGGCGGCGCTGCGCCGCGACGCCGGCGATACGGATGCGGCACTCGCCTACGCGCGCGACGCGCACGACCTCGCGTCGGACGCGGGGCTGGCGTTCGAGCGGCTCATCGCGGCCGAAGCGGTCGAGGTAATCGATCCGACCGCCGCCGGCGACAACGGAGAGAGCCGCGACGCCGCCGCCGCGACGCTCAGCGAGCCCGCGCTGCGGACGGCGCGGCAGGCCTTGTCGGATTTGGGATTGACGGCCGCGCGCCCCTACCGCGTGGTGACCGGCAACGGCCAGGAGAGCTTCGTCGCCGACGCCAATCCGGGCCTGTTGCGCATGGAGGACCGGTCGCTCGCCATCGACGGCGTGCGCGAGGTGATCGTGCGCGACGGCGTCCAGATCGCCGATCTGCGCAGGCGCAGCCTGCTCAAGCGGTTGTTGTTCCTGCTCGCGGGCGCGCCGACGCGGACCTTCTCGAAGGAGGAGATCGTCGAGACGGTGTGGAACGTCGAATACCACCCGCTGCGCCACGACGCCGCGCTGTTCACCAACATCATGCGCATCCGCCGGTTGCTCGGCAAAGACGGCGCCGATCTCATCCGCGTGAGCGACGACGGATATCGGTTCTGCGCGCCGAGCGACTACCTGTTCGTCGAGAACGTCGCGGCCGCGTAGAGTCCCCCCAACTCCGCGCTGCGACGCGGCCCCGGACGCACACGCGCCGGGGCCGTTTTTTTTCGCCCGCCGTGCAGGTCTGCCCGATCCGCGGCCGGCATCGCCGCCGGCGGTCAGTTTGCGTTGTTGGTGTTGCCCGACCCTTGTCCGGATTGGTTGCGATAGATTGCGCCGCCACCCTCGTATCGAACTAGCTCGATGACTTCGCGCGGTGTCGTGGGATATCGAATACAACGCGCCACGACGAATACTCTGAGATCGTTGTCACGTGTCGTATCGTTTGCCGCCGGTGGCATTTCGTCGTCGTTGTCCATGAGTTGGACTTCCCAGTCATCGTTGCCGTCGCCATCGATGTCACCGCGCAGCGGGTAGTTGCTCGGGTCGTTGCTCGGGTCTCCATCGAGGATGGCCGCCCATAGCCCGTAATTCTGGCCTGCCCATACGCGACCTTCGGCGAGCCCTGCCTCGGCGCACGACAGAGCGTCTCGCGCCTGCCGAATGAGACCGGTCGACCGAGTATCGGCGAGCTGGACGTAGATGGCGACCCCGCCAGCACCGAGCAGTGCCACGAGGAGGATGAGAACGACGACCATGGCCGATCCGCGCTGCCCGCGAGTCATGGTGAGCCCTCCAAGTTGCGCAGCTCCACGGTAGTCGTCAGCACGCGCCGGCGGTATGGGTCCGGAACCGTCGACGCTGCACGGTCTTCCGCGGCCGGTCGCGTGAAGGACGCCACGTTGCTCGTTTCGCTCACCGAGCGCGCAATGAGAGTCAATCGCACCGCTCGCGGAGGGATGCCGCCGGGCGGATCCATGTCGCCGGCAATATTGTAGTACCACTCGTCGTCGTTCGGAGCGATCCCCACTTCGGTGATCGTCCCGTCTCCGTTTGCATCGACGGCGACCGCGATCTGGAGGTCCTCGATTCCGTCCGCGACTGGCTCTGCCGTCGCCGGTCCGGGCCCGTCCGGGTCCATCATGAGCATAGGTATATTGCCGGTTCCCGCGTCGTTCTGCACGAAGAATCGCGCGAAGCGTCCGCGAATGACGAGGCTGCCGGGCTCGAAGCCCGGCCCGGGAAATGACACCGCACCACACGAACTCGGTTGGATGGTGCCCAACTGCCACTCCGAGCCACTGGCCTGAACGTCGGCCACGCGCACGATCGTCCCGACGTCGAGATTGGTGATGACGATGTAATCGCCCGGGAAAAAGTCCTGTCCGGCGACTTCTTCCGCGTCCAGCACCGTGAGCCCGGTCGACGTAGGGCTGTACGTCGACCGCGAGGACGTGAAGATACCCCCGCTCGCGTAGACGAGACTGATTTCGTCCGGCGCGTTTGTACGATTGGTGACTGAAATCCCGGGTACCTGTCCCGAGCAGCCGATCAAGTCTTCGAACATACCGGTCAGGACGCCCGGGTTCGAGTTGCGGACCGCATCAGCGAGAAAGTCCATTGACACCCGCGCCGCCCGCTGCACCGACACCATCGTTCCATGATCGCGGAAGCTGCGCATCATCGTCAAGCCAACCGACAGCGCTGCACCGATCACCAGACTGGAGACGACGAGTGCCACCATCAACTCGACGAGCGTGAGGCCCGCGTCGGGGCGGACGGTTCGCGTCACAACGTCCTCCGAGTCTGGAGCACGACTTGATGCGGCTCGCTACCGCGCTCGTTCCAGGTGACGGTGACCACGATGTCCGCAAATGTTGCATTCGTAGTGATCACCGTCGTTCGCGTGTAGAGCCCGCCAGTGACCGGTCTGCCTTGGGGATTTAGCCCTGATTCGACGGTCGTGCCGGCGGCCAGGGGGATCGTACGTAGTTGTTCGATCCGCGATTCTGCGAGAACGGCCGCTTCCGTGGCGTGACGTGAAAAAGCGGAGGACCGAATGCCGGTGACCTGCAACGCGACGATACCGGTCAATCCGACAATGAGGACCGTCGACGCGATCAGCAGTTCGATCAGCGTAAACCCGCCTTCGGCCCGGCGTGTACGGCAATCCGGCGTTTGCCTTCGCACGTGTCGAGTCCCCACGAGTTGACATTGTACCTTGTCGAGCGACAGTCGGCGACATATGGAAGGCGTTTGGCCGCCTGGCTCGGCCATCGAAGATCTCATGGAGGACGATGTCGGATATCGCGCTACAGCGCTACGAGCGGCAGTTGCGTCGATCGCGTACCGGTGTCGCCGCGTTGCTCGTTTCACCTCACCGTGCTGGCGACTCGCGCCAAATCGCGGCACGATGGGAGTGCGCACCTCGGCGGCGGGGCGCGAGGAGGACAGATGAGCCCACGGACTGGTCACACCGAACGGTCGACGGCCGGCTTTACCCTTGTCGAGTTGATGGTGACGATCGTGATCGCGGCAGTGCTTGCTGCGCTCGCGGTTGTGTCGATTCGGCCGGAACGGCAGGCGCGCAGCGCGCGGGGATACGCCGAGCAGGTCGCGGCACTGTTAGACACCATGCGCATTCGAGCGACGACCACGCGGCGCTGGCAGCGTCTCGAGGTGTACGCCGATCGAGTCGCGCACCTCGAGGCGGAAACGGAAGGCATGGCCGTGCCGAGCAGCTACTATGAGGTCGAGACCGTCGCGGCGCCGTCGGGGGTTCGCATTGGTGCCGTATCCGATCGGACGCACTTGGCGCCGGGCGACAGCGTACCGTCGCTCGGAGCCGGACTCGGAACCATCTCGATCGACCTTGCGCCCGATGGGTCGGCCGTTCCCGGGACGATCTTCGTCGAACGCGAGGACGGAAGCGATCGATACCGCGTCACGGTCTTCCGCGCGACGGGCGCGGCCCGCGTATTCGCAGACTGGTAGCGCCGTCCGGGCCGGCGCGAGGGTTCCGGTGTCGACGCGCCTGCGCCCCGCGTCCCGCC
>RFGE01000201.1 GCA_003696105.1 Deltaproteobacteria bacterium
GCGGGCGCGCTGGGCGCGGCGGCGGCGGGGGCGCCGGGCGCGGCGGGCCCGCCGAATGCGCCGGCAGCCGGCGCCGGGGCGGCCGCGGGCGACTGCGGCATGCCGGGCAGCCCCGCCGGCGCGACGCCTCCGGGTGGAGTGGGAGTGGTCGGGCGCTGGCCGGTGTGGCCGCTCATGTCCGCCATGACCGTTTTCATCATCGCGACCCCGCCCGCATCGCCCGGCGGGGCCGCCGCGGGTGCCGAAGCCAGTTCGGATCCGCACCCGAGGCAGAACTTGTAGTGGTCCTGATTGTCCTTCCCACAGCGCTTGCAGGTGATCACGTTCGCGGCCCTTCCTCGTACGTTTGCGGCATCCTACACGATCTCGACGCGCAGGAGCTGCTGACCCATGAATACGTAGTCCCCGTGGCGGAGTTCCTGCTCGCCATTGACGCGGAGAAACGTACCGTTTTTCGACCCGAGATCCTCGAGGTACAGCCGTCCGTCGCGGTAGCAGACGCGCGCGTGGTGGCCGGAGATGAACGGGTCGTCGGGAAAGTTGACGTCGTTGCCCTCGCGGCCGAGCGATACGACGTCGCTCTGCGCGCGGTAGGCCAGCCCGGTGTCGCCGCCGCGGAGCCGCTGCACGATGCGGAAGCGCGACGACCGGCGCGGACTGGCGAAAAAGTACGTTCCGTCGGGCTTCGCGGTGGGTTCGGGCTCGATCGGCTGCACCTCGATGTCGAGAACCTGCTCGCCGATGAGGAAGCGGTCCCCGTGGCCCACCTCGACCGGTTCGCGAATGCGAACGTACACGCCGTTGGCGGAGTCCAGGTCGCGCACCCACAGTTGGCTGCCCTTGTAAAAGAAGTTGGCGTGGGTCGGCGACAGATAGGGATCTTCGTCGAACAGCAGCGGCGCGTCGACGCGCCCGGCGATGTGGTCCTGGCCGGCGAGCGTGAACGACACGCCGTCGAGTCCGTCGCCCTTGATGAGCGTGAGCTTGGCGCGCGCCTGCTGCATCGCGCCGAAGAACATCGTCTTGGCCTTGCGCGGCGCGTTTGCCGGCTTGGTCGCGGGCGACGGCGCCGCACCGCCCGCGGGACTGCCGCACCGACTGCAAAATGCGTGTCCCGCCGGGACCGGTGCGGCGCAGGTCGCGCACGGCGTCGCGTCGGCGCCGCCGCCCTCCGCGTTCCCGGCAGCCTCGGCGCCAGTGGCGGGCCGGAGCGACAGCGCAGCGCCGCAGCGGGCGCACGTCTTCGCCCCCATCTCGCTGAACCCGTCGCACGCGTCGCAGACGAGGCCGACGTCCATCGACGGCAGTGTACTCGGTGCGCCGCGAGCGGATCAAACGGTCGAAATCGCGAAACAACCGCGCCGAGTCGGCGGCGCGGACATCAGCGGCGCGCGCCTCCCGCGGCCGCCCGCACGCCCGGGTCGGGATCGCTTTCGGCCAACTCGCGCAGGCGAGCTTCGGCCCGCGGCGAGCCGATCGCGACGAGCGCCGCCGCCGCCGCGCGGCGCACGCCGGCGAATTCGTCCCGCGTTGCGGCAAGCAGCGCGTCGGTGGCGTCGCGCCGGCCGAGGGCGCCGAGCGAACGTGCCGCCGCCTCGCGGACGAAGCCGACGCGGTCCCGCAGCGCCGCGATCAGCGCGTCGGTGGGGGCGGCCGCGCCGCTTCGCCCGAGCTGCTCGGCGGCCGCACGGCGCTCTTCCCAGGACGGAGCGGTCCGCGCGCGCTCGGCGACGGCGAGAGCCAGGGCGCTCGCGCGCGGGCCGCCGGCCGCCGCCAGCCGAGCGGCCGCGGCCATCGCCGCGACGCGCACGGAAGCGCGCGGGTCCGACAGGGCCGCTTCGACCGCGGCCGCGGCACCCGGGCCGCGGGTGCGGGCGAGCGCGGCGATGGCCGCGGCGCGGACGTCTGGGTCGCGGTGCTCGCGCGCGAGGCGGAGCAGGTCGGGGGTGATGTCGGCGGCGACGCGGTCGATCGCGGCCGCGACCCGCCGGCGCACCGCCGGTGGCGCCGCGTCGATGGCGGCGGTGAGCGCGCCGAGCGAAAGCCCGTCGTCGCGCTGCGTGAGATCGGCGAGCGCCCGCAGGACGCGGTTGGTGTGCGCGCTCGCCAGCGCGGCGCGCAGTCCGCGCGCGACGGCGTCGACGTGATCGGCGATCAGCGCGGCCGGTGGCGGCGCGGCATCGAGGTCCGCGACGAGCGCTTCGAGTGCGGCCGCCGCGTCGTAGCGGCCGCCGGATGTCGGGTAGTCCGCGAGCGCCGCGACGGGCGTGCGGTCGACGTGGCCGGTCGCGGCCCGCGCGATCGCCCAGGCGACCGCCTCGCGCACCGGTTCGCTCTTGCCGAAGTACGCGGCCATCAGGGCGGGCACCGCGGCGCGATCGCCGAGACGCCCGAGCGCCCACGAGGCCATGCGCTGTAAGCGCTCGTCGCCGTCGTCGAGCGCCGCGATCAGCGCCGGCAGCGCGGCGCGGTCGCCGAGCGCGCCGAGCGCCAACGCACACGCGGCGCGCGTGTGGCGGTGGGCGCTGGCGTCGGCCACGACGCGTTCGAGCGCGACCCGATAGCGCCGGTCGCCGAGCTGTCCGAGGCCGAGGCAGGCGAGCACCGCGACGGCCGGTTCGCGGCTGTCGAGCGCCGCGGCCAACGCTGGCGCGGCCGCGCGAGCGCGGGTTCGGCCGAGCGCGAACACGGCGGCGGCTCGCATCGCGGAGTCGCGATGGCGACTGAGCTCGATGAGTTCGGGGACGATGCGCGGTTCGCCGAGCCGCCCGGCAGCGACGAGCGCCTCGACTCGCACGTCCCAGTCCAGCGTCGGCCGGTACGTCCCGAGCAGGCGAGAGCGGGCCGGCGGCTCGGCGCGCGCGGCGCTCGCGAGCCGGACCAACGGCAGCGCCGCACCGCGATTTCCGAGGTGGCCGAGCACGGACACCGCGATGCGCTGCTGTTCGGGCCGGTCCTCGTCCGACAGCGCCTCGAGCAGCGGCTTGAGCCCGTGTTGCCCGAGTCGGGCGAGTTCATCCGCGGCAGCGGCGGCGCGTTGCGCATCGCCGCCGCGCGTTTGCGCGACGAGTCGCGGGACGTAGCGCGCGTACAGATCGACGAGAATCTCCCGGTACACGGGTTTGTGCGCAAACGTGAACGCGAGGGGCGCAACGATGCGCTCGAGTTCTCCGAGCGTGCCCATGTACTCCTCGAGATCGATCGCCTTTCGGCCCGCGCGGCGCAGGATCTGCTCGTCGGTCGCGCGCCGGAGCACGCCGCGGTACAGCTGAGCCGCTTCGGCGTGCTTTCCCTGTCGGATGTAGAGCGTCGCGAGTCGGAAGTAGACGCGGAAGTTGCGCGGGTCCAACTCGATCGTCTTGGCGTACGCGGCGCTCGCCTTGTCGAACTGCTGCATCTTTTCGTAGGTCTTCGCGAGCTGTTCGTGGGCGGCGGGATCGTTCGGACTCTTTTCGAGCGCGAGTTCGGAGTAGCGGATGGCGTCTTCGTCTTGTTGCAACAGCACCTTGAGTTCCGCGATCTCGCTGTAGAACTCGCGTTCCCGGCCGGGAGAGAGCGCCGCAAGGCGCTCGAGCAGTTCGATCGCGCGTTGGTAGTCGCCGTCGTCGCGGTAGATCTTGCCGAGCATCTGCAGCGCCTCGCGGTCCTCAGGCGCCAGTGCGAGGATGCGTTCGAGGATGTCGCGCGCGAGCGCGCGGTCGGTCTTCGTGCGGCGCTTGCGGAACGCTTCTACGAGGAAATAGCCGGCCTCGATGTCGGGCGGCGTCCCTGTGAACGCGCGCTGCCAGTCGGCCATCTTGTCCGCGAGCGCGCGGCCGCCCATCGCGTGCAGCAGAGCGACGATGCGCTCGCGCGCCTCGCGGCGCGCGGGCCGGTCCGACGGCTTGTCGCCGGTGAGTTCGAGGGCGCGCTGCCAATCGGCGACCGCATTGGCCAGCTGCTTGAGCCGCTCGTAGACGCGCGCGCGGCCGCGGTAGCGGGCCGGGTTTTGCGGGTCGGCCTTGATCGCCTTGTCGTAGGTCTTCACCGCGTCGGCGAGCATGTCGTGTTCCGCGTAGACCTCGGCCAGGCGGGCATAGCCGTCGGCCGTGCGCCGCGCGGCGATCTTGCGCCAGACGGCGACGGCCTGCGCCTTGTCGCCGCGCTGGAAGTACTGCTCGCCGAGGTTGACCAGGTGCTCGACCTCGTCCGGTTCGATCTTGGTGAGGCGCACGTACACCGCGAGCGCCCGGTCATCCTTGCCCCATTTGGCGTACAGGTCTGCCAGCGCCATCTGGACGCCGGCGTCGCCCGGGAACCGGCGCTCGAGCTTGTCGAGCAGAGCGATCGCGCGGTCCGCTTTGCCGCGGCGCCAATAGCGGCGCGCCAGCTCGAGTTGGAAGCGCGGCTCGCCCGGCGCCACCTTGACCACGCGCTCGTACTGCGCGATCGCCTCGTCTTCACGGCCGGCGTTTTCGAGCAGCGCGATCAGCCGGCGCTGCGTGTCGAGTTCGTACGGCGCGCGCGCGACTGCCGCGCGGTAGGCGGCGATCGCCTTTTCCTGGTCGCCGAGTTCCTCGTACAGGCGCGCCAGCACGTCCCACTCCATGTGTCGTCGCCGCCGCGGCGGCCACTCGCGTTCGAGTTGGCCGACCAGCGCCGGCAGGTCTTGCCGGCGGCGGTGAATGTCGACGATTCGGTCGATCAGCTCCCGCCGCATGTGATAGTCGCGACGCATCAGCGCCAGCGCGCGCCGGTACTCGCGGATGGCGCCGTCCTCGTCGCCGAGCGCCTCGCGTTCCGCGCCGATGCGCGCGATGACGTCGATGCGCCCTTGCGGGTCGTCGCGCAGGCGCTGCTCCGCCGCGTCGAGGGCGGCAATCGCTTCTCGATGCATCCCGTGGCGCGCGAGCGCGTCGGCCAGATCGATGCGCAGTCGCGCGTTCTGCGGCTCGAGCGCGATGAGTTGGTCGAAATAGCCGCGCGCGGCGGCGATGTCGTCGGCGGCGAGCGCGAGGTCGACGAGTGCGCGCAGCGCGGTCTTGCGCGTCCGGGATCCGCGGTCGCCGGCGGCTGCCAGCGCGCGGTCGTAAGCGGCGCGCGCGTCGTCCGCTCTGCCGAGCTGCCGGTACAGGTCGGCGAGCGCCAGCTGAACGTCGGCGTCGGCCGGCTCGAGCTCGGCGGCCGCCTCGTACATCGACAGCGCGCGGTCGCCGTCGCCGCGCTCGAGATACAGGTGGCCGAGCACGACCGCGTCGGAGAACCGGCGGTGGCGGGCGAACGCGGCCTCGTATTCTCCGACGAGCGCCGCGAGCGACCGGTACTTGCGGTAGATCGACATCAGCTTCCGGAGCGCACGGCGGTCGTTCGGGTCGCTGGCGAGCAGTGCCTTGTAACGGGCGACGAGCCGGCGATCGAAGCCGTCGCGGCGAACCGACCAGTCGGCTCGGGCGCGGGCCGGGCGCGCGTACGGCACGGCCGCCGCGACGCACACCGCGCACAGTGCGCACCGCGCGAGCCGCGTCCACGGGGGCGGTGGCGACGTCCATCGCATGTCATACAGCGTGCGCCGGAATCCGGCGCGGGGCCAGGGGGCATTGCGGGATCCCGCCGGAGCGCGCGCGGGTGGGGGGCAACGACGGGTCGATCGGCGCGCGCAGCGGCGTACACGCCCGTCGGGACGACCTGCTCGCCGGGTTGCCGGGCGGTGGCGCGCCCGACTCGCCGGGCGGCCGGGGGCTCGCCGGCGGGAGCGCGGGCACGCCCGGCCGGGGGCTCGCCGGCGCGAGCGCGGGCACGCCCGGGTTACGCCGCGGCGCCGCGGATCGCCGCGAGCAACTCGCCCAGGTGGCGGCGCCGCCGTTCGACGCACCAGTCGCGCAGGCGGCGCGCGTCGCGCCGAGCCATCGCGGTGAATTTGACGCCGGCGCCGCGGAAGAACGGGTCGACCGCGTCGTGGCAGATCTTGCCGCGCGCCCAGATCGGCTCGCCGCCGCCGGGCAGGCGCAGCTCGATCGCGATGTCGCGCCGGGCCGGAGCGCCGTCGAGCCGGTTGAGGTAGACCCCGTGTTCCGACACGTTGGCGGTGAGCGCCCGGTACGGGCGGTCCTCGACGATCTCGGTGACGAACACCTCGACCGGCACGCGGATTCCGAGACGGCGGTTGCGCAGCGACATGGCTCCTCCACGGTGTGGTTGGATGTAGGATATTGTGCCACCTCGCGCCGGCTCGGCCAAGTTTCGGCGCAACCTCGGCGCCGCGTCGCCGATACCGCCGGCGTGGCCATTTCTCCACCACGAGTCGAGATCGCGCGCGGGACGCCGCCGGGCGGGCCAGGCGCCACGGCCGGGCCGCGGGCCGCGACGCGGACGGCGGCACGCGCGGGCGTCGGCGCGCGCGCGGACGGCGCGGGCCGCGCGGCGTCGACCGGCGGCGCTGCGTCCGGCAAAAGCCGCCTTGCCGAGCTGCGCGCGCGCGGCTGGGGGGACGACGCCGAGCAGTTCGTCGCGCTCCTGTCACGCATCGCGCAGCGTGCGTCGCGGCACCGCCGGGGCGACGACGTCGATCCGGCCGGCGACCGGGGCGCGGCCGAGGCGGCCGCCGCCGCGGGGCCGCTCGCGCACCAGCGCGCCGCCATCTCCGCGCCGCCGGTCGCCGCGGCCCCGACGCCGGCCACGGTGCCGGTGCGCGAGGTAGCCGACCGCATCCTGGCCGGCTTCGATCCGGCCGGAAGGCCGACCGCGCGCATCGACCTGGCGCTCGGCACGCTCGCCGGCAGCCACGTCGACATCGTCAGCGGGCCGCGCGGGATCGAGCTCACCGTGGTCGCGGCGACGGCGGCGGCGCGGCACGTCGTCGAAGCCAAACTGTCCGAGCTGGCCGACGCGCTGGCGCGGCGCGGGCTGCGCGTCGCGCGTCTGCGCGTGGCGACTGCGCGGCGGCCGCCTCGGCAGACGCCGCACCGCTGACCGCGCCCGCCGCCGCGGCCGGTTGGAGTAATAATGCCGCCGATGGACGTCCGGCCCTACCGGTGGGATCTCGTGCCGAGGGTGCGCCGGCGCGAGCTGCGGCTGCTCGCGGCGCTCGCGGGGGCTTGGCCGAGACCCGTCCGCTCCGAGCCGCCGCCCGAGGGGCTGGCGCCGCTGTCCGCGTCGGTCGGTCCGGTGCGCGCCTACCGCGGCGCCGACCTGCAAGCGCGCCTGGCGGATCCGACGGCGTTCGCGCTGCGGCTCGTCCGCGCCGACGGGGACGGGGGGTTCGCCGTGGTGCCCGGCCCGTTCGGCGCCGCGGTGGCGCGGCGGCTGTTGGGCGGGCGCCCCCGCGAGCTGGCCGCTCCACGCGCGGCCACGCGCGCGGAGCAGGGCGTGTGCGCGATGGTGGCCGCGGCTCTGCTCGATCGCTACGGCGTCGACGCCATCGCCGTGCAGCCGCACTACGAGCCGTCGCCGGCGCTGCCGGCGGCATTGGGAGACGGCTGGGCGCTCGGCGTCGACGTGACGGTCGCCGCGGCGGGCCAGCAGGCGGTGGTGTTCGCCGTGGCGCCCGAGCGCGCGGTCGTGGCGCCGCCGACGCCGCGCGATCCGGCGGCGCTGCTGCGCCGCGGCGGCCACTGGCTGTCCGGCGCGCGGTGGCGCGCCCCCGTCGTGTCGGGCGTCGGGCGCATCGGCTTGCGCGACTTGCTCGCGCTGGCGCGCCGCGACGTATTGTTGCTCGATCAACCACCAGATCCGCAGCGCGGCCGGCTCGCCGTCGGGCGTGGCGGATTTCCGGTGAACGTGACAGACACCGGCGTCGAGATCGCTGGCCCCTACGACCGAGGAGAACCGATGGAGGATACCGTCGCCGACGATGTGACCGTTCACGTGAGCTGCCAGCTCGGCACGGTCGAGCTGTCGGCCCGCCAGGTGTTGGAACTCAGCCCCGGCCAGGTGTTGCCGCTGGCGCGGCCGCTCGGAGGCCCCGTCGATCTCGTCGTCGGCACGCGCGTGATCGGTACGGGCGAGCTGGTAGACGTCGATGGCGAGCTGGGCGTGCGCGTACTCAGCTTGCGCGAGCCTCCGCCGACTGAGACGTGAGCAGATCGTCGTATACGTCTCGGTAGCGGCGGGCTGCCGACCGCCACGACAGGTCGATCCGCATGACTCGCTCGACCAGCGCGCGCATCGCCGGCGTGTCGTATGCGCGGGCGGCGCGCCGGACGACGTCGACCAGCGCGCCCGGGTCGGTCCCGTCGAAGCAAAAGCCGGTCCCGGTTTGCGTGTTGGGATCGAAGTCGACGAGCACGTCGTCGAGGCCCGCCTCGTTCGGCGCGACCGGGATCGCGCCGTAGCGCGCGCAGGCGAGCTGCGCGACCGCGGCGGGGTCGTAGGGCTCGGCGCCGACGAGGCACAGGTCGGCGCCGGCGAGCGTGCGGCGGACGGCGGCGTCGTCGGCGTCGCACCGCACTGCGACGCGGCCGGCCAGCGCGTCGGCGCGGGCCACGAGCGCGCTGGCGGCCGGGTGCCCCGGCGGGAGTCGGACGACGACCTGCACCGGGATCGCCGCGATGGCGGCGAGCGCTTCGCGCAGCCGATCGGCGGCGGCGCCGCGCGGCGCGATGCACGCCAGCAGCGGCGTGCGGGGGCGGCGGCGCAGGCCACATTCGATCTGTAGCGCCTCCTTGCAGCGCGCCTTGCCCGTCGGGTCGCGCGCGTCGAACCGGGCCGGCAGGGTCAGGTCTCGCGCCGGATCCCATTGCGTGGTGTCGATGCCGTCGCGGATGCCGCGGAGCTTGCCGGCCGCGGCCGCGAATGCCGCGGCCAGCTCGCCGGCGATCTCCCGGCGCCCGAACGCGTCGACCGCGCGCGGCGACGGCAAGATCACGCGGTCGGCCGCCGCGATTGCGACGCGGATCGCGGCGGGGTCGCCGGCGAGTCCGCGGATGCTGGCCACGCGCCGTGCCAGGGGCCGGTCGAGCACGCCCGCGGCCATGGCCAGTACCGGCGCGATCGCGACGTCCCACGCGTGCAGCACCGCCGGCCAGCGGTCGTAGGCGCGCGCGGCGGCGAGTGCGGCGCGGCAGAGCACGATCGGATCGCCCACGTCCACCGCGAACAAACGGCCGCGACCGCCGGGCAGCGCGCCGTCGAACACGGCAAGTTCGCTGTCGTCGACGGGAAGGGGCCGCACGCGGCGGGCGAGGCCGGCGGCGGCGGCGGCGGCGGCCGGCATCGCGCCGAACACGGCGATGTCGAACTCGTCGGCGAGGGCGGCGGCGAGTTCGCACGCGGGGTGGCGTGCGCGATGCGCCGACGCCAGATCGGCGACGAGGAGAACGCGCGGACCGCGCTGGGGGAGTCCCCGCTTCGGGGACAGGTGTCGTCGTCGCGGTGGCACGGACGAACACGTTAGATGGGCCTGGTTTGGCGAGTCAATACGTGGTAGGCGGTTGCCTCGCGATGCCCATCTACGAGTATTGCTGTGTGGCGTGCGGCCAGCGGTTCGAGTACATGCAGTCGATCAGCGAGCCGCCCAAGACGACGTGCGAGTCGTGCGGCGGCGACCTCAAGAAGCTGGTGTCGGCCACGTCGTTTCAGCTCAAGGGCGACGGCTGGTACAAGGACCTGTATTCGTCGCCGAAGAAAAAGTCCGACGCCGGCTCGGCGACGTCCTCCGCCGGCTCGGCAAAGTCGAGCGACAAGGGCGACAAGAAGAACAAGGGAGGCGCATCGTGACGGCCCGGATCTTGGACGGCAAGGCGCTCGCTCAGCGCGTGCGGCAGCAGGTCGCGGCCGACGCCGCCGCACTCCGCGCCGCCGGCGTGACGCCCGGGCTGGCCGTCGTGCTCGTGGGCGACGACCCCGCGTCGCAGATTTACGTGCGCAACAAGCACCGCGCCGCCGAGGCGTGCGGTGTCGCGACGTTCGATCACAAGCCGCCGGCCGACATCTCGCAAGACGCGCTGCTCGCGCTGGTCGACGAACTGAACGCTGACGACCGCGTCGACGGCATCCTGGTCCAGCTCCCGCTGCCGCGCCATCTCGACCCCGACGAGGTGCTCGACCGGATCCGGCCGGACAAGGACGTCGACGGCTTTCATCCCGACAACATCGGCCGGCTGGCGCAGAACCGGCCGCGCTTCGTGGCGGCGACGCCGAAGGGTTGCATGCGGTTGTTGCAGGAGGCCGGCTGTGAACTGGCCGGTGCAAACGCCGTCATCGTCGGCCGGTCGAACATCGTCGGCAAGCCGATGGCGCTGTTGCTCACGAACGCGCACGCGACCGTCACCGTGTGTCACTCGCGCACCCGCGACCTGGCCGCCGAGGTCGCGCGCGCGGACGTCGTCATCGCGGCGGCCGGGTCGCCCGGGCTGATCCGCGGCGCGTGGATACGCCCGGGCGCGACGGTGATCGATGTCGGCACCAACCGCACCGCGGACGGCAAACTCGTCGGCGACGTGGAGTTCGAAGCCGCGCGCGCGCGGGCGGCCGCGATCACGCCGGTGCCCGGCGGCGTCGGGCCGATGACCATCGCGAGCCTGCTCGAGAATACGGTGCGCGCAACGCGGCTGCGCCGCGGGCCGGCCGCGTCCTCGCCGGCGGGCGGCTGACGGCGGCCCGCGGATGCCCGCCGCGCGCGTGCCGCGCGCGGCCCGGAAACGCGCGGCGCGGCCGGCCTCGCCGGCGCGGCCGGCGCGGCCGGCGCGGCGGGGACCCGGTCGTCGTCAGCTCACCGTCGATGGCCGGCCGAGCGCGCGCAGCAGGACGTCTTGCAGGTCGTGAAACGTGGGCGGGTTGTCCGCCACCTCGTCGGCCCCGATCGCGAGGGCGTGCGCGCGGCGGTCGGGATCCTCGCTCAGCACGATCACCGGGATCTTCTTGTCGCGGCGTTTCGCGGCGCGCAGCACGACGAGGCCGGCGTTGTCGTCGGCATCGCCGTCGCATACCACGACATCGATCTCGGGGCCGAGCAGCGCTTCGGCCGTGGTCGTGCCGCCCACCTCGACGACGTCGGCCGTGCTGACGATCGATTTGACCATGCGCCCGATCGCGTGGCGGTCCTGAGTGTCCGGGCAGAACAGCAGCACGGTGAGACCGCGAAACGTGGTCACGAGCTGGTCGATCACGCTGCCGATCGCGTCGTCGAGGTCGTGAAACTGCACGCCGATGCCCGGCGGGCGCGCGCCCGGCTCGTCCGACCGCTCGCGCACCCAACTGACGCGGCCGCGGACGTCGTAGACGCCCGCCGTGCCGATGCGCAGCTTCAGCGTCAGCTCGCTGCCGACCGGCAACAGGTTGTCCGTTTCCAAGAAGATCCCACCCTTGGAAAGATTGACCGAGTACGCGAATAGAAACGACGAGGTCGTGCGGAACTTGACCTCGACCGAGTAGGGGATGCGGTCGTGTGCGCGTTCGCGGTCCACGGCGAGACGAGCGGGGCCGCCTACCGCGGCGCGAGCAGCCGGTCGAGCACCCGGTCGAGGTCGTCCAGCGTCTGGTAGCGGATCTCGAGTCGGCCGCTGGTGCCGTTGGCCGCCGGGGTGACGGCGACCTTGCAGCCGAGCGCGCGCGCGAGGCGCGTTTCGAGATCGCGGAGGTTGGCCGGTTTGGCATCGCGCGCGGCCGCCGGTTTGTCTGCGCGACGCTTGCGTGCGAGTGCCTCGGTCGCCCGCACCGACAGCTTGCGCGCGACGACGGTGCGGGCGGCCGTTTCGATCGCCGCCGGGTCTTCGAGGGCGAGCAACGCGCGCGCGTGCCCCATGGTCAGCGCGCCCGACTCCACCGCTTCGCGCACGCGCGGCGGTAGCTTGAGCAGGCGCAGCGCGTTGGCGACCGTGCTGCGATCCTTGCCGACGCGTTCGGCGATCTGATCCTGCGTGTAGCCGTAGTCCGACGCGAGGCGGCGATAGGCTTCGGCTTCCTCGATCGGGTTGAGGTCGGCGCGCTGCAGGTTCTCGACCAGCGCGCGCTCGAACGCATCGCGATCGCTCACCTTCTGGATGACGACCGGTACTTCGCGCAACCCCGCGCGCTGCGCCGCGCGCCACCGCCGTTCGCCCGCGATCAGCGTGTAGCCGCCCGCCGGTCGCTGGCGGACGATCAGCGGCTGGATGATGCCGTGTTGCGCGATCGACCGGGCCAGCTCGTCGAGCGCGGCGTCGTCGAAGCGGCGGCGCGGCTGGTCGGGGGCCGGGTGGACGTCCTCGATCGGCGCCGACAAGTAGTCGCGGCGCGCGATGTCTCGGGCCGACGGCGCGTCCGGGATCAGCGCGGACAACCCGCGTCCCAGCGCGGGACGCGGTTTGGACGGCGGCGGGGTCATGGTGCCATCGTATCGGGTTCGGGGCCGAACCTCACGTCGCCGGTGCGGGCGATGAACTCCCGCGCGAGTTCGAGGTAACTCTGGCAGCCGCGGGACCGCAGGTCGTACAGCAGGATTGGCTTGCCGTGCGACGGCGACTCCGACAGCCGCACGTTGCGCGGAATGAGCGTGTTGAACACCTTGCCGCCAAAATGGGACACGACCTCCTCGCGGACCGCGGCCGACAGGTTCGTGCGCGGATCGAACATGCAAAACAGCACGCCGTCGATTTCGAGGCGGGGGTTGAGCGACTTTTTGACCTGCTCGATGGTGTTGAGCAGGGCGCCCAGCCCTTCGAGCGAGAAGTATTCGGCCTGCATCGGGACGATCACGGCGTCGGCCGCGACGAGCGCGTTGAGGGTGAGCAGGCCGAGCGACGGCGGGCAGTCGATCAAGATGTAGTCGAATCGATCCGCGACCTGCGCGAGCAGGCGGGCCAGGATGCGCTCGCGGTCCTCGACCGTCGCCAGCTCGAGTTCGGCGCCGTACAGGTCGGTCGACGCGGGGGCGACGAACAGCGTCGTGATGTCCGTCGGCCGGATCACGTCGCTGAACGCCACGTCGCCGATCAGCGCGGCGTAGATCGACAGCTCGACGCGGTCGGCCGGATAGCCGACGCCGGACGACGCGTTGGCCTGGGGATCGACGTCGACGAGCAGCACGCGGCGGCCCGTCGCGGCCACGGATGCCGCGAGGTTGATCGCGGTGGTCGTCTTGCCGACGCCCCCCTTTTGGTTTGCGACCGCGACGATGCGAGCCATGCCGTCGTAGTTACCACGTCCGTGTGACGGCCGCGAGAACGGAGATCCCGCGTGGTTTTGGGGAGTTATCGGTGGCGATCTGCGCCGAGCGCGCCACCGCGAGCGACACGGGCCGAGATCGTGCGCGAAAAATTTGGACCGGAGACGGATGGTCGCCTACAGTGTGCGTGGATGTAGGACAACGTAGGATACCACGCCAGGGAGGTCGCCCATGTCCGCGTTTCCGAGGATTTATCGTTCGTTTGCCGAGTTCGAGCGCGAGGAGCTGCGCAAGCTCGACTCGCTGCGCACGACCGTCGAGGATCTGATCGAGGAGCACTTCGCCGAAGAGCTCGACTTCGACGACCGCAGCCGCCCTCACCGGCGCCGCCGCTAGTCGTCCGCCGCGCATCGCCTCGCCCGCGAGTGCGCGAGACGCCAGGCGAGGTTCGGCGCCCGTTCGCGGCGCACCCGGGGTGCCGGGCGCAGCGGAACCGGCGGGCGCGAGTACGTGCGCCGACGTTCGCCCGCGGACCGCGACCGCATCCTGTGGCGATGCGCAACGACCCGCCAACGTACGGTTGCCCGCGGGGGGCGCGCCGCGCCGCCCCGCACCAGCCCCCTGCAGCGCTCGGCCGCCCGGCCGGGCGCTGGTTTTTTTTCGCGGCGGCGCTCCGGCGACCCGACGCGGCGGTCAGCGGCCGGCGACGACGTGGCCGAAGTGGTCGTGCTCGCCGCGGTCGGGGTCGTCCAGGCGCAGTCGCCGGTGCGGGTCGACGCCGTTGCGCGTCCCCGGGTACAGGACCACGCTGCCGCGGTAGACGCCGCCGTTGTCGGAGCCGGATGCGCCGATGATTACGTCGTCGAAGCCGTCGGCGTCGACGTCGCCGGCGCCGGCGACCGCGTCGGCAAAATGGTTGTATCCGGGACCGAGCGGATCGCGGAGCACGGCGGAGGGAATCGGGTCGATCCCCTCCGGCCCGCCGCGAAACACCAGACCGCGGCCCCGGTCCGGTGCGCTCGCGCCGATGACGACATCGTCGAAGCCGTCGGCGTCCACGTCGCCGGCGCCGGCGACCGACGTGCCGAACCGATCGAACACTTCGATGCGCGGGTCTTCCAGCACGGCGCGCGGCGTCGCGATCGCGCCGCCGGCAGATCCCACAAACAGGTAGGCGACGCCGCCGTCCGGGTGAGGCGAGTCGATGCCCGGGGCGCCGACGAGGACGTCGTCGAAGCCGTCGGCGTCCACGTCGCCGGCGCCGGCGATCGCGAAGCCGAATCGATCGTAGTCCAGCGGCACCGGCGCCTCGAGTCGGGCGGCCGGTACCTGGCTCAGTCCGTCGGGAGCGCCGTGAAACACGTAGACCGCGCCGCGGTCGGTGCCCGTGTACATGCCGGCCAGGTCGATGCCCGGGCTGCCGATCGCGACGTCCGCGTAGCCGTCGCCGTTGACGTCGCCGGCCGGCGCGAGCGCGTAGCCGAAGTGATCGTAGTCGGTCGGCTGCGGCGCGACGATCCGCAGCCGCCGGCTGTTGACGATCCCCTCGGCGCTTCCGTACAGAAGGTGGGCGGCGCCCCAGTCGATGCCGTCCCGGTCGGTCCCGCTCGCGCCGACCAGCACGTCGGCGTAGCCGTCGCCATCGACGTCGCCGGCGCCGGCGACCGCGGCGCCGAACCAGTCGCCGAGCTGGCCGTCGGGGTCGCGGATGGTGGCGCTCGGCACGTGCGCGACCCCGTCCGGGCCGCCGCGGAAGACGTAGGCGAAGCCGCGATGTTCGCGCGTGCCGGCGGCGCCGACGATCAGGTCGGCGAAGCCGTCGGCATCGACGTCGCCGGCGACGGCCACGGCGACGCCGAACACGCTGCCATCGCCGCGCGCGGGGTCGTCGATGCGCGTGACGCGATCGCGGCGTATGCCGCCGGCCGCGCCGTAGTAGACGAACGCGCTGCCGCGGTCGACGCCGCCCGCGTCGACGAGCGGCGCGCCGACCGCGACGTCGGAGTAGCCGTCGCCGTCGAAGTCGCCCGCGCAGCGCGCCACGTCCGCGTAGCGGACGCGCGACCAGGCGGAGCAGACCCCGCCCGCGCACGCGCGCACGCGCCAGTAGTAGCGCCGGCCGACGGGCGGCCGATCGGCGATCGGCAGCGGCGCGTCGGGCTCGAACTGGGCGGCCACCAGGCCGCGGGCGTCGATCTCCGGCGACGGAAACGAGCAGGTCTGCATGCGGCCTGGCTCGCAGTCGTCGTCGACCTGGAGATCGTAGCGGACGGCCCGCCGGGCGCGGTCGACCCACGACCACGCGAACCGCGGCCGAGCCGCGCGGCCGTCCGCGGCGTGCGGGCAGCCGGTGGCGCGCCCGTTCTTCGGTGCGATCGGCACCGGCGTGCGCGGTCGCTCCGCACGCCGCGCCCCGTCGCCGGTCGGACAGCCGACGGCCACGGCCGCGGCCGCGGCGACCAGCCACGTGCCGTTGGCCGCAGACACCGCGTTCATTATACTGGCCGCGGATGCCCTCGCTGCGCCGCCACGTGTTCGTGTGCGAGAACGAGCGCGCCCCCGACAACCCGCGGGGCTGCTGCAAGGCGCGCGGCGGCGCGCGGGTGCGCGCCGCGCTCAAGGCCGAGCTGGCGCGGCGCGGCCTCAAGGGACTCGTGCGCGCCAACCGCGCCGGCTGTCTCGACCAGTGCGAGCACGGCGTCGTCGTCTGCGTCTACCCGGAACAGGTCTGGTACGGCGCGGTGACCCCGGACGACGTCGCGGAGCTGGTCGATCGGCACATCGTCGGCGGCGAGTTCGTCACTCGCTTGATGTTGCCGGATCAACCGCATCTGGCCGGCGCGGTGCGCGCCGCGCCGCTGCGGGGCGAGGCGGATGACGACTGACCGCGCCGTCCGCATGGCGATCGCTGCGGCGGTCGCGTGGGCGGCGGCGCGGCCGGCGGCGGCGCAGCCGGACCGCTACTTCGAGTCGCGCGGGTTTCAGCCCGAAGGGGTCGTGTTCGGGCTGCTGACCCAGGGCGGCGGGTTCGTGAGCACGTCCTGCTGCGAGATCGGCGGCCGGCGCGGCGGCGGCGGCGGCGGCATCCGCATCGGCACCGCGGCGGGCGACGCCCTACTGTGGATCGTGCAGATCGAAGGTGCCGCCGTCCCCGTGAGGGACGCGGCCGGCAAGGTGAAGATCAATCGCCACGGCACGCTGACGCTCGGTGCCCAGTGGTACGCGCGCCGGACGTTGTGGCTGCACGGCGGCGCCGGTGTCGCGACCTACGAGATCGCCGAGGCGGTCGAGCAGACCGAGATTCGCGATCTGCAGCGCACTGGCGTCGCCGTCACCGGCGCGGTCGGGTTCGACTTCTTTCGCATGGTGGACGTGCGGCCGGCCTGGCTGCTCGCGCAACAAGATTTTGCGTTCAGCTTCGAGGTGCGCGTCGTCGGCGCGCTGTATCCGGGCGGCGCCGGCGACGTCGGCCAGCCGCGCCAGAAGACCGGTGCGATCGGCCAGTTCACGATGGGGCTGGGGTTTTCCTGGTACTGATCGCCGCGCGGTGTCCGCGCCGGCGGAGTCAGCCGGCGCGCAACCGCGCGGCAAGCTCGCGCGTCTCGACGATGTTGTCCTCGATCGAGCAGTAGGTCCACCCGCCGTAGCGGCCGCACGAGTAGACGCCGCCGGCCGCCAGCGCGGCGCGCACCCGGTCGGTTTCGGCCAGCGACCGCCGCGTGATGTGGACGTACGCCGGATCGAGCACGACGCTGTGCCACGCGACGAGGCGGTGTCCGTCGACGATGCCGGCGCGCTCGAGGTCGGCCAACACGCGGTCGCGTTCGGCATCGACGTCCAGGTCGGCATCGTGCGACGCGCCGATCTCGACATACAGGCTCATGCGGTCGCTGTCGAGAATGTTGTCGTACCAACCGACGCGATAGAACCGATAGTCCCGTTCCGGGAAATACATCCAGTGGACGTCGTCGCGCCCTTTGCGGTCGAACCCGAGGTTGAACACGAGCACCTTGTTCCACGAAAACGCCGTGGCGTCGTGCGGCACGCGGGCGGCGGCGGCCAACTTGGGCAGCGGCGCGGAACTCACGAGCGTGTCGTAGCGGATGCGGCGGCGCGTCGTCACCGCCGTCCGCGTCGCCAGGTCGACCTCGACGAGGCGTTCGCGGTAGGCGATCCGCTCGGGCGAAATATCGCGCAGTAGCGCGCGGATGTACTCGATCGCGCCGCCGGCGGGGTAGGTGAACGTCGCGTTGTAGCTGCGGTTGTCGGGCGACCGCATGTTGCGGATGATGTCGGCGGTGTCCGCGTGAGGGAAGAACCGTCCCATCGCGTCCCGGTCGAGTTGGTCCAGCGCGCAGGCGTACAGCTTTTCGTTGTACGGGATCAGGAAGTACTCGGCGATGCTCTTGCCGAACCGCTGGTAGAGCATCTCTTGAAACGACGCGGGCTCGCGGCCGCCGTAGTGTTCGTCCTTGAAGTACAAGTCGACGAGACAGTCGATGAATGCGTCGCGCGGCAGTTGGTGGATGTTCTTCTGGAATGGAAAGTCGACGTCGACGCCGCGAAACCGGATGAGCGAGCGCTTGACCACGGTGCGGATGTCGGCGCCGGGCATGCGCGCGCGCAGCCACGCCTCGATCTCCGGGTGCCGGAAGTGGAAGAAGTGGCCCGAGTAGTCCCATACGAACCCGTCGCGCACGACCGTCTTGCAGTAGCCGCCCGGTTCCGCATCGGCCTCGATGATGAGGAGATCGCCGTCGGGGCCGGCCCAGTTGGCGAACGACAGGCCGGTGATCCCGGCGCCCACCACGAGGGTGCTCACTCGGTCCATCGCGCGCCAGTATGGCACGGGGGGGACTGTACGCGCGCCGGACAGGTCCGCTGTACGCGCGTTGCACACCCCGGGCGGTGCGAAGGTGGATGTCGGGCGGTTGCGCGTGGCACGCGCCGTGCTCCGCCAGCGGGCGATGTTGGGAACATCGGTGCTCGTCGTCACCGCGGATGCGCGGGCCCTGCGGCCGCTGGCGCCCGCGCTGCGCGCCGCCGGCAACGAGGTGGTGTTCACCGACCGCGTCGATGCGGCGGCCGAACTGGCCGAGGCGTGCGCGGTGGACATCGTGCTGGTCGATGTGGCCGGCGCCGCCGCGGTCGCCGACTACGGGCGGGTCGCGGATGCCGCCGGCGAGCGCGTACCGCTGGTCGCGCTGTGCCGGCCGCGCGACGCCGCAGTCTGGATCGATTTGCTGTGCCTGCACGGCGCGACGCACGTGGTCGCCGAGCGCGCCGGCGGCTTCGACGCGCGCGAGGTCGCGACGACCGTGGAGAAGATCGCGCGCCGCGACGTGTTCGGCATCGACAAGTATCTCGACGGGTTCGGCGTCGACGTACACGAGCGCGACCTGGCCAGCGCGGACGACCGCGACGACCTCGTGGCCATGATCGTCGACACGCTGGCGACCATTGGGGCGGGCCGCGAAGTCGCCGCGGCGATGGGCCAGGTCGCCGACGAGCTGGCGACCAACGCCATCTACAACGCGCCGCGCGACGAGCACGGGCGGCCGCGGTACGCGCACCTCGACCGCCGGGCGAAGATCGAACTGGACCCGTGGGAGCGGGTCGCGGTGCGGTTCGGCTGCGACGGGCGCCGCTTCGTCCTCTCGGTCGCCGACGGCTTCGGCGCGCTCGCGGTGCACCGGGTGCGCGCCCGGCTGCGCGACTGCCTGCGCGCGGGAGGCTCGATCGAGCGCAAGTCCGGCGGCGCGGGGCTCGGCCTGTACACCGCGTGGCGGTCGACCCATCAACTGGTGGTCAACGTCGCGCCGGGCCAATGCACCGAGGTCGTCGCGGTCGCCGACATCGCGGGCCGCATGCGCGGCATCCGCGACGCGGGGCATTCTCTCCACTGGTTCGACGCGGCCGCCGCGCCGCCGACGTCGATCGAACTGTCGCCGGAACTGCGGGCGGAGATGCGCGCGCGGCTCGCGCGGCCGACGCCGGCGTCGCGATCGGGACGGTCCCCCGCGCACGAGGTCGTGCCGCTGGTCGTGCGCAAGCCGGTCGCCGCGGTCGAGCCGGCGGTGGAAGGCGGCGACGTCAGCGGACAGATCGTCGTGTTCCCGCAAGAGACGCTCGGCGTCGACACGATGCTGGGGCTCATCCGCGGCGCCGCGCGCCGGGACACCGCCATCGAACTCGGCCTGCGGTTTCTGTCGTACTGCTACGAGGCGGCGGTGGCGTACGAGCTGCGAGGCCGCCACCTCGTGCCGTGGATCGCCGCGGGCCGCGTGCACGACTGGAGCGCGGCGCGTTCGCTCGCCGTGCCGATCGCTGCGGACTGCGCGCTGGCGCGGATCGCGCGGTCCGGCCTCGTGGACCTGTGCGCGCCGGACGACGAAGGCGTCGGTGCCGCGATCGCGGAGGCGATCGTCGGCGACGCGCGCGCACCGGGCTGCGTCGTGCCGGTCGAGGCGCACGGCCGGCTGCGCTACGTGCTCTACGGGCTGGCGCCGCGCTACGGCCGACCCATCGCGCGGCGCGTGCGCGCGCGGCTTCAGGCAGAACTCGCGGACGTGATCGCGCGCGTCGAGCGCCCCGCGGCCGCGTGACGGCGCCGCGCCGCCGCGGGCGCGCGGTCAGTGCAGCCAGGGCGGCTCGGTTCCGCCCGGCGGCACCCCGGCGAGCGCGCCGTCCTCGGCCGCCTCGGCGATCGCCCACTGCGCCAGGCGCCGCCGGTTTTCGCGCCGCCGCCGCAGCCAACCGACCACGAGCAAGCCGGCGGCGACGCACCACACCAGCGCGGAGAACAGGCCGACGAGCGACCACAGGTACGTGCGCCGGACGTGCTCGTACCACTCGCGTTCGAGCAGCTCGAGCGGCAGGCCGAACGCTTCGATGGCGGCGCGGTCCACGCCGCCGGTGCGCGCGATCTCGCGCAGGAACTGGCGAAACGGCGCGCGGTTGCCGTCGTCGGCGTCGTCCGCGAAGCGACCGCGCTTGGCCAGGTACGCGACGAAGTCGTAGGCCTGCACGTAGGCGCGCGCCGCGGCGTCGTGGCCGGCCGGGAACGAGTGCGCGAGATCGCGCAGCGCATAGCGGTGACCGCCCCACGCGATGCCGGCGAGTGCGCGCGCGCGGTCGAGCGACATGTCCGCGGAGTGCAGGTACGCGAACCCCTCGTCGAGCCAGCGCGGGGCGCGGCCTCCGAGCGCGGCGCCGAGCGCCAGGTGCGCGAGCTCGTGGGTCACGGTGGACGGCAGGTCGATGTCGCGCGCGCCGCGGCGCAGCGCGACGGCGACGACGCCGTAGCGGGGGAACGCGACGCCGTCGGCCCAGGCCGGGACGCGGGCGCCGCCGGGGGCGACGTCCGACAGGGATGCGGCGTCGCGGACGATGCGGATGTCGACCGCCGGCGGCCGCGGCAGGCCGTCGAGGTCGGCGTAGATCGCGTCGAGGTCGCCGGGCACTTGGGCCGCGACGCGGGCGGCGACGCCGGCGAGGCCCGGCTCGGCGCGCACCGTGAAGCCGTCGCCGGTGACGGCGACCGGCAGCGACACGGCGAGCCACACGGCGATCCACACCCGCCCAGTGTAGAGCGGATCGGCGCGACCGCCCACGTCTTCGGCGAGCGCGGCCGGGCAACTCCGGCCGCGCCCGCGGCGTCGCGCGCCAGTGCGGCGACCGTGCCGGTCGGCGCCTCAGCCGAGCCAGATCGGGCTGGACCACGCCATCTCGCCGTCGACCTGGCGGACGCGCACGTAGACGTAGTCCCACTGCCGGCCCGGCCCGCAGGCGATGCGCACGCGGGCGCGGCAGCGCGCGCCGTCGAGCCGCGGCAGCGCCACCTCGCCGCCGGCCTGGACGAGCGTCACCTCGGCCAGCGCCGCGGTGCCGTCGACCTCGACCGACAGCGCGCCCTCGGTGTCGGCGGGCAGCTCGGCGCCCATCGGCGCGCCGTCGAGGTCGACGCGCAGCCGGATGCGCGCGCCGGTGGTCGCGTAGCAGCGGCGCGCGCGCAGCGCCGCGAGGATCGACGCGCGCGTCGGCTCCGCGCCCGGCAGCGCGGCCAGGCCGCACGCGAACGGGTCGCGCTTGCGGGCGACGCCGTGGTGCCACAGCAGTCCGTGGCTGTCGGTCGACGCGATGAAGCCGAAGCGATGGCCGGCGTCGAGGGCGTCTTTGACGAACTGGCCGGGCAGAACGACGTCGGCCCGCGGCGGAAACGCGCAGGCGTGGTCGTGCTGCTCGTAGCAGCCGTGGACCGAGAACACCTCCCACACGGGTTGCAGCGTCGGGTCGTGGTGGGCGAGGTCGGCGCCGGTCCAGCCGACGTGATGCGGTACCGCGATGCCGTTGTGCGCGCGGACCGCCGCCGCGATGGCGCCGACGTCCTTGTCGGGCAGGCGGTCCGGGCCGCGGTCCTCGAAGTAGACGCACTTGTGGCCCGGACCCGGGTGGCGCGGGCCGGTGAACTCGTAGCCGCACACGGCGGCGAACCGGCCGGGCTCGTCGAACGCATCGGCGACGTCGCGCAGGTAGGCCCACGTCGCCGGGCCGATCGCGCGGCGGCAGAACCGGTCGTGGTCGGTGACCGCGGCGAAGTCCAGGCGCCGGCGGTCGCGCGCCCACAGGTACAGCGCCTCGGGCGTGCCGCAGCCGTCGGAGCACGCGGTGTGCTGGTGCAGGTCGCCAAACAAGGTGTCGCCGATCTTCGCCGGTTCGGGGCCGGGCGGCACGCGCGGCGGGGAGACGGGCGCGGCGGGCGGCGCATCGGTCAACTCGCACGCGGCGACGCCGTCCGGCTCGCGGCGGACCGCGATCACGCGCTCGCCATCGGTTGCCAGTGCAACCGTTCGCCCGCGCCCGCCCCAGTCGTCCGTCGACAACGAGACGCGGGCGCTCCACCGGCCGGCTCGCAGCCGCGCAGCATGCCAGCCGTGCGACGACCGCGCGGCGACCCACACGTCGTCGCCGGCGACCGCGATCGCGGGGAACTCCCACCCCTGATCCGGCCCGGCGACCTCGCGGGCGCCCGCGAGCTCGGCCGGCGGGTGGTAGGCGGTCACGGCGCCCGCGGCGTCGACCGCCGCGACGCGCACCCACCGCACGATGTCGGGCTCGCGGTCGCCCGGCACGTTGGCGTGCCACGCCACCCAGGCCCGCCCGCGGCCGTCCACCGCGATCGCGGGGGCCTCCTGCGGCGCGTCGATCGCGTCGACCTCGACGGCCGCGCCGCCCGGCAGGCGCGCGGCGCGCGCGCGGCCGGCGCCGGTGACGCCGCCGCCGATCCACGCGAGCCACGCGCCATCGTGCGTCGCCGCGAGCGCCGGGCTGCGGCCGTCGACGCCCGCGCCGGGGACCGGGACGACGCGGCCGCCGCCGTCGACGCGCGCGACGCGGACGCGCGCGCGGTGCGGGCCGACCTCGTCCCAGGCCAGCCACGCGCCGCCGTCGCCGTCGCCGGCCAGCGCGACGCGCTGCGCCGGCGCGGTCGTCGCGATCGAAAACCGAGGGCCGTCCGGCAGCAGCGCGCCGGCGATCCCGCCGGGGACCGCGGCGGCGACCGCGACGCCGCCCCCGACCCGCGCGACGGCCGGGCGGAACGCCCACGCGCCGAGCTCCACCGGCGCCGGTTCCGACCACCGCCGGCCGTCCCAGCGCGCGGCCCACACGCCCTCGCGGTCGAGCTGTGCGCGGCTCACCGCGAGCCACAGGTCGGAGCGACCGGGGACCAGGCGGGTCGCGGTGACCTCGTCCGCGTCCCGCAGGGGAAGCAACTCTGCGAAATCGCGTAACAAACGGCGAACGTGCGCGGTTTTTGACATGCCCGAGGGCGCCCCTTAGACTCTCACGTGATTGGAACCCCTGTCCAACGGAGGTGCCCAGAATTTCTGTCGTCCAACGTCGTCTCGTCGCGCGCGCGGCCACTTCGATAAGCGGTTGGCGCGCACTGGTATGGGGAGCCGCCGCGGCCTGTGCGGCGTGCGGCGGCAAGGACGCCGATCCGGGCGGCCCGCCGGCGGCCGAGGAGCCCGCCGCGGCGCGCGCGCCGGCCGCGCCGCCGAGCGTCCGCACGAAGCTGCGAACCCACCGCGCGCTGCTGGCCGAAGCCGGGCGGGCCGAGCTGAGCGCCGGCGGGCCGTTCATCGACTTCGGCGGCTACGACCAGTACAAGTACACCCGCGGCGGGTGGAACACGGGCTGGGGCGAGTCCGCGCAGGCGCCGGATGGTACGACCTACACCGAACTATCGGGCGCGCGCGGCACCCTGGACGTGGTCGTGCGCGCGCCGGTGCGCGAGGTCGTGGTCCGCGCGAGGTCGCCGGTCGCCGGCCAGCGCGTCGGCGTCCTCGTCGACGGCGTCGACGTGGGCGCGGCCGACGTCGGCAGCGACTGGACGCTGGCGTCGATGCCGATCGCGCCGGGCAAGATCGCGCCGGGCCGGCACACCGTGCACGTGCTGTTCACCAAGCCGAACCGGAGCGGGGTGCGCGCCGAGGTGGACTGGGTCTGGCTGCGCGATACCGACGGCGCCGCGCAGCCGGTGTCGTTGCCGCGCGTGATGCCGATCCCGATCGGCGGCACGCCGAAGCGGGCGCTGCCGGCGCCGACGCCGCGCACCTATTCGTTCTACCTGCACGTGCCGCCGGGAGCGTCGCTGGTGTTCGATTACGGCGCCGATCGGGCGACGACGTTCGCCGTGCGCGCGCAGGCCGACGGCGAGCCCGAGCGCGCGCTGTTCGAGGCGCAGGCGAAGCCGAACGCGTGGACCGAGGCGGCCGTCGACCTGTCGCCGCTGGCGGGCAAGGCGATTCGCCTGGACCTCGCGACGTCCGGCGCGGCGGCGGCGGCGGGGTGGGGCGAGCCGGAGATCATGGTGCCGCCGGCCGACGCGGCGGCGCCCGCGGGTCCGCCCGCGCGCAACGTCGTGCTGATTTTGATTGACACGGCGCGGGCCGACGCGTTCGCGCCGGGCAGCCCGGTCAAGACCCCGGCGTACGACGCGTTCGCGAAGCAGGCGACCGTGTTCGTCAACGCCTACAACAACGAGAACTGGACGAAGCCGTCGGTCGCCACGACGCTCACCGGCCTGTACCCGGTGACGCACGACACCAAGCGCGACCCGAGCGTGCTGCCGGACGACGTCACGCTGCTGTCGGAGCAGTTCAAGTCGGCCGGGTTCGCGACGGGGGCGTTCGTCGCCAACGGCTTCATCAGCGGCAAGTTCGGCTTCGACCAGGGCTGGGACTTCTTTCGCAACTACATCCGCGAGGAGCGGCCGTCGGACGCCGAGCACGTCTACGCCGACGCCCTCGAGTGGATCGACCAGCACAAGGGCCAGCGGTTCTTCGCGTACATCCAGACGATCGACCCGCACGTGGTCTACCAAGTCGACCGCAAGTACAGCGCTCTGTATTTCGACGGCGACTACGACGGGCCGCTCGGCGATGCGATCACCGCGGAGGAGCAGGTCGCGCTGTCCAAGGGCAAGCTCAAGGCGACCGACCGCGATCGCAAGTGGCTCGAGGCGCTCTACAACGGCGAGATCACGTACCACGACGAACACATGGGCGCGTTTTTGGACGCCCTCGCCCAGCGCGGGCTCGACGGCGACACGCTGGTCGTGATCACCAACGATCACGGCGAGGAGTTGGGCGAACACGGCCGCTGGGGGCACGGCCACTCGCTGTACGACGAGCTGTTGCGCGATCTGGTCGCGATGCGCTATCCGCCGCTGTTCCCCGCGGGCAAGCGAATCGCCGACCCGGTCGAGGACGTGGACCTGGCGCCAACGATTCTCGAGGTCGCGGGCGTGGATCCGATCCCCGGGGTCGACGGCGAGTCACTGGTGCCGCTGGTGCGCGGCGGCCGCGTCGCGCGGCCGCTGTAC